>JAEXTI010000403.1 GCA_023406965.1 Chloroflexota bacterium | reverse complement strand
CCCGGTTCAACTCCAGAGTGATTCGCACCCAAGCAGGGATAGCTCCCGATTGTGAGGTAATTGTGGCGGCGAAGCCACCGAAATTACCTCAAAGTCGGCCTTCTTCACCATAGGTGTGAGTATCTACAAAAATTGAGGGTAGCATCCCAACTGCCTGGAGCACACAGCAGTCAAGACACACCCTCAATTTTTGTAAAATAGTGCTACTCAAAAAGCCCGCACAAGAGTAGCAAAAGTGTTTATAGACCTTCCAACAAGTTCCCGGCAGCCAGCACCACGAACGCAACCAGCATCAGCCAGGGGGCAAACGGGGTCATGGCCGCCACAAAAAAGCCAATCAATGCGATAACGGCCAGCCCAACAGCGATGTAGAACGTTATATTCTTAGGTGCACTCAGTTTCATAATTCTCTCCCTTATATAGTGAATAGGAATTTTTACTGCTCCATATTCATTATATACACAATTTAATTTTGCATACTGCAAGCACAAAAGCGCAGTGAAACTAAGCCGACCCGGCGACCGGTATTAGCCTCCGCTCTGTAACCAGGCAAAAATAATTGCCAGCGCAACCACCGCGACGCCAATTCCAATTGCCAGCCAATTCGCAAATCGCAAACGCATTTTCCCTCCTTACACCATATCGAAACGCTCAGAGTGGAAGTCTCCCAGGAACACCCCCGCATCCACCAGGGCTTTCTCAACGGCATCCATCATCGGTTTGGGCCCGCATATAAATATCTCGGTGGCGTTCCGCGCCCTGTTCTCCGGCAAATAGCGATCCAGCATGGCCCGGTTGATAAAACCGCGTTCGCCCGTCCACCCTTCCGGCGGGTTTTCCAACACATGAACTACTTGTAAATCCAGGCGCTGCTTCAACGCCTCCAATTCATCGTAAAACGCCACCGATTCGCGGGTTTTATTGGCGTAGAGCAAGATCAATTTTCGCCGGTCGCCGCGGTCGGCCAGGGTGCGCAACATGCTCAAAACTGGCGTGATACCAATTCCCCCGGCCACAAACACAAAGTTGCTGGCGTGATCGTGCCGGTCCACGCTAAACGAGCCATATGCCCCATCCACATAGACCCGCTGCCCGGGCTGCATGTCTTTGATCGTGCTGGTGAAATCACCCAGTTCTTTAATCGTGAATTCGATCGTTTCACGATCTTCAGCGCTGGAAGATAACGAGAAAGGATGCTCGCTATCGGTGAAAGGCGAATTCCAGGCCGTGATCCAGGCGAACTGACCTGGTTGGAACCGGAAGCCCTTGTGCCCAACCGGTTTCAAGCGCAGCGACCAGGAATTGCCCGGCTGTCCGGTCACAGAAACCACTTCCCACGGCCTGCGTAGCAGAATTAACGGTTTAATCAACCTCACCCAGGCCAGCATACCCACAAAGAACACTCCATAGCCCACCCACAACAGCCGCTTGAGCGTGCCGTCCACATAATGCCCCACCAGGGTGATATGCACCATTGCCAGGGCAACTGCCGCGGTCGCCAGCAAACCATGCCAGATCCGCCAGCGGTTATATTCGATCTTCAACTTCTTGCGCCACACCGATATGACCACCAGCGCGATCAAGGCCAGCGTAGCAGTGACCGCCGCGCGAGCCCGCCAGGGAGCCTCAAACACATTTAGCAAGCGCAGGGTTTGGGGGTCGAACAGGAACAACATGAGCGGGTGGGCCAGGACGAGCACAAAAGCCACCAGCGAAATCTGCTTATGGAAGTAATAGACGATATCGCTACCGTAGGGAGCTTTCACCGTCTTGAAACGAGCCGTGAGTGCGAACTGCAGGGCCATAATCGCCAGGCCGCAAAATCCCAGTGCTACCGAGAGTTCCCGCCAAAACTCCCGCCCTTCCGGCCTCGGCCCGGCCAGCATGAAGAACAAGGGCGCCAGGGTCAACCCCAGGTAAATCAATATCCAAAAAACCGCCTGTATAGTTCGCCGAAGCTTCATTCTTCACCTCATTAAAAATCGTACCATATCCTTTAAAAATATGGTACGACTGTACAACCTTGCTATGGGATTACTGTATCTACCCGGCGAACTAGATGATCTGGTACAACTCCACCAGCACCCCGCCCGTGCTCTTGGGGTGCACGAAAGCCATCTTGCGTCCTGGCAGTTCTTGCGCGGTCTCATTAATCAAGCGCACGCCCTTCGCTTTCAGCTCCACCAGCTTGGCATCGATGTCATCCACCTCAATGCACAAATGGTGCATTCCGCCGCCTTTCTCAGCCAGGAATTTAGCCAGGCCGGAATCGTCGGTGGTCGGCTTGACCAGCTCCACCTCGCTGTCGCCAACCGGCAGAAAAGCCACCACGGCCTTCTGGCTGGGCACCTCTTCGACATGATGCAAATGCAGCCCTAGCGCATCTTGCCAAAAGCCCAGCGCCTGATCAATATCGGACACCACTACCGCAACGTGATTGATTTTTTTGATCTCAGCCATTATTGCTCCATTATTTGCATAATCCAGGTTATAACCAGGCCGGAGGCTGGTATTCGCCCCAGGTTTTGCGCAGCACGCCGCACACCTCGCCCAGGGTTAAGTCGTTTTCAACACATTCCACCAACAGCGGCATGAGATTCTCGCTGCCTTTGGAAGCAGTCTCCAGCCGCGCCAGCAATTCGGCTGCCTTGGCCGCGTCACGCCCAGCCCGCAATTGTGCCAGGCGCGCGCGTTGACCCTGTTCAATGGACGGGTCCACCTTGAGCCGCTCCAGCGTCAGGCTTTCATCCACCTGCAAGGCGTTGACGCCCACCACCACCTGGTCTTTCCGTTCAACCGCCCTCTGATAATGATAAGCGGCGCTCTGAATCTCGCTCTGCATGTAACCTTTTTCAATGGCCTGTCGCGCGCCGCCCAACTCATCGATTTTGGCAATATATTCCCGCGCCCGGCTCACAATCTCATCGGTCAGGTATTCCACCAGATAAGAGCCCGCTAACGGATCAATTGAGTCCGCTGCACCCGATTCGTAAGCGATGATCTGCTGGGTGCGCAGAGCCACCCGCACCGACTTCTCGGTGGGCAGCCACAGGGCCTCGTCCATGCTGTTCGTGTGCAGCGATTGCGTCCCGCCCAGCACCGCAGCCAGGGCTTGCAGCGTTACCCGCACAATGTTGTTCTCGGGCTGCTGTGCCGTCAGCGTGCTTCCGGCTGTTTGCGTGTGGAAGCGTAGCATCCAGGATTTTGGATCCGCTGCCTGGAAACGCTCACACATGATCTCAGCCCACAGGCGCCGCGCCGCCCTGAACTTGGCCGTCTCTTCAAAAAAGTTATTGTGCGCATTGAAGAAGAAGGACAACTGAGAGGCGAATTCATCCACCTTCAGCCCCGCATCCAGCGCCGCCTGCACGTAGGCAATCGCGTTCGCCAGGGTAAAGGCCACTTCTTGCACGGCCGTGGAGCCCGCCTCGCGGATGTGGTACCCCGAGATGGAGATCGTATTCCAATTAGGCACGTTTTTGGCGCAATAGGCGAAGATATCGGTAATCAGGCGCATCGAGGGCGCGGGTGGGAAGATGTAAGTTCCCCGCGCCACATACTCTTTGAGGATATCGTTCTGAATGGTGCCGCGCAGCTTGCCCGGTTCCACACCCTGCCGCCGGGCTACCGCGATATACATAGCCAGCAACACCGCCGCTGGGGCGTTAATGGTCATACTGGTCGACACTTTATCCAGGGGGATTTCCCGGAAAAGGATCTCCATGTCTGCCAGCGACGAGATGGACACGCCCACCTTGCCTACCTCACCCATCGACATAGAATCGTCGGCGTCGTAACCGATTTGGGTGGGCAGGTCAAAGGCCACGGAGAGCCCGGTTTGTCCTTGCTGCAATAAATAGCGGTATCGCTGATTGGATTCCTCAGCCGAGGCAAAGCCCGCGTACTGGCGCATGGTCCAGAAGCGCCCGCGGTACATCGTCGGCTGCACCCCACGGGTAAACGGGTACAGGCCTGGAAAGCCCAGGTCCTTTTCGTAGTCCAAATCCTTGCCCGCCAAGAGCCGCGGCACGGGGATATTGGATGAAGTCACAAATTCGCTCTTCCGCTCAGGGAATTTGTTGAGAAGAGGTTTCAAAATTTTCTCTTCCCAGCGATGCTGCTCGTCTTGTATGCTCATGTGCCATCCTTCATTCTGGAACTGGCCCGAAAAGGATATCTACTCACCGAAGATGGGAAAATCGAGCCTTTTCCCCTTTGGTTTGAGTAGTTACCGAAAAGGCACTACCAGTATACCAAAACCGCCCAGTTGGAACATGGATTTAAGATATGGTAAACTTTGGATGAATATCCTGAAAAACCACTTTTCATCGAAAGAGAGGGCTCGCTTTGTCCCCATTTATCCAACTGACCCTCATCATGGCCATTATCATCTTATTTGCCAAAGCTGCCGGCTATTTGAGCACCCGCATCGGTCAGCCCTCAGTCTTCGGTGAATTATTGGTCGGCGTTTTACTCGGTCCCACCCTGCTCGACCTGACTCACCTCTACTTTGTGACCGATTCTCACCTGGGCGAGGTGGTGCATGAATTTGCCGAGTTGGGCGTTTTGATGCTAATGTTCTTGGCCGGGCTGGAGTTGGAATTCCACGAACTGGCCAAAAACACCCGCGTATCCGCTTATTCGGGCGTTTTGGGCGTTCTGGTTCCCGTTACCTTTGGAATCCTCATCGGGAACGCCAGCGGCATGCCCCTCAACCAGTCCGCTTTCCTGGGCCTCACCCTGGGAGCCACCAGTGTGAGCATCTCTGCCCAAACCTTAATGGAACTCAAGGTCTTGCGCAGTCGGGTGGGCTTGGGATTGCTAGGCGCAGCCGTCTTTGATGACGTCCTGGTCATTTTGTTGCTGTCTGCCTTCAGCGCCGTCGGTTCGGGTGGCGGCCTGGGCGAAATTGGCATCGCCCTGCTAAAAATGGTGGCTTTCATTTCCCTCTCCGGCGCCTTCGGCTTTTATGTGTTGCCGAAACTTACCATTTTGCTGTCCAAACTGCCTATCAGCCAGGGGGTGATCGCCTTCGCGCTGGTCATCATGTTGATTTATGGCATTTCCGCCGAACTGCTGGGCGGAATGGCCGCCATCACCGGTACCTTTATGGCCGGCATGATGTTTGGGCGGACAGTCGAAAAACGCAGAATTGAGCAAGGTTTTGGCGTCCTCGCCTACGGGCTATTCGTTCCCATCTTCTTTGTTGACATCGGCTTGCGCGTCGATATCGGTGAGCTTCCGCTCAGCTCTTTGTGGATGTTCTTGATCATCTGCGCCGCCGCCATCTTGGGCAAGCTCATCGGCGCGGGCC
>JAEXTI010000356.1 GCA_023406965.1 Chloroflexota bacterium | reverse complement strand
TTTTCGCGGGTAAGAAACCCGCGCTACAGAGATGCGGTAAAACAAAACGTGACAGGTTTTCAAAACCTGTCACGTTTCTCGGTAGTAAGCGATTTTCGCAGGGATGGAACCCGCGCTACGCGGCGCTGACGATGCGCACCAATTCTTCGCTGACCGTTTCGCCGTTGGCCCACACCAGGGCAAAGTTCATCTCCTTGTAAGACCACACGGCGCGACCAATGTTGTGCTCGCGCAGCAGGCCCACAAACTCGCGGTGCCAGTTGAGGCGCGAGGAGATTTCGGCGAGATCGATAGCCCCGTACTCGCCGCAATACAGCGGCAGCCCTGTTTGCTGGATGAAGTCCACGGCGGGTTGGAGTTTCTCTTTGACGAAATTTACATCCATGGGGCGGGTCTCCCAGCTTTGGAGCTTTTCGGTGAATTCGGGCTGAGCCTGCAAAAACTCCTTCACGCCGGGCACCATGCCGGGGTAAGGCGTGATTTGATTCAGTGCTATCAATTCCGGCACCCAATAGGCTCGCTGGTGGGTGAAGGGCATGGGATGGTAGAAGTGGAAGGTGTAGACGATGTGCGGGTCATCCACCAGGGTAATGTTCTTGAGTTCGGAGGCGGCGTTGTAATGGTTGCCGCCGTACATGATCCAGCGGTCGGGGTCGATGGCGCGAATACGCTGGATGGTGCGGTGGGCCAGGTCGTTCCAGGGGGCGCTGTCGGGCAGCACCATCTCGTTGAGCAGTTCCAGGACGATTTTTACCTTTGTGCGCTGGCGATAACGCCGGGCAATGGTTTCCCATAGCTGGATGAAGCGCTCCTGAGCCTGTGCGTTGCTGAACAGCGCGTTCTCTTCCAGGGTGTAGAAGGCGTAGCCGGGGGCGCGGTGCAGATCGAGGATCAGGTTCAGCCCGGCGGCCTCGCACCAATCCACGCACGAGTCCAGGTAGCCCCAACCGGACTCCTTGTATTGGAAGGGGGCATCGTCATCTTCCAGCACGGGGTAGTCAAAGGGCAGGCGCACATGGTCCATGCCCCAGGAGGCAATGCGTTGAATATCGGCCTGGGTGATGAAAGTTTTGAAATGTTCGTGATCGTAGCGACCGTATTGCGAGATCCAGCCGCCCAGGTTGGCGCCTGCTTGAAAACCGGTGAATTGATCCATGTTTGCCTCCAGATTAATGTTGTTCGCGGAAAACGGCCCGCAGCGCAATGGCAGCGGGTTTGGGGTTGCCCTCAAAGTCGATGACCGAAGTGTTGGCTGTGCAAGGGAAGGAGTCGTGTCCCATCCAGAAGATGACGCCGCCGCAGCGAGGGAACTTGGATTTCAGGCTGCGGGCTACCACTACCAGCGCATCAGCCTGGCGAGCCTGACTCCAGGAGACAAACTCTTCGAGGTTGACCGGATCACGACCTTTTTCCTGCACAAATTCGTTCCACTCAATCCACCAGGCGGTGCGCCGCCAGAGGGGGTTGTCGGCGTTGGCGGGCATCTCGTTGTACTCGCCTTTGTAGTGGCGGATGATTTCCACCGAACTGGCTCCGGGCGCGCCCACCTCGGAGTGGAATAGGGCATCCACGTTGGCCCAATATTCCTGCCAATCCATGTTGACCTCGGCAATCTTCCAGGGGCCGTGTACGTCCCAGTGCAGGCCTTTGCCAAAGTCGGCGGGGTCGGCGGAGAAGCGCGGGCCGGAAGAGGAGGTGGGCAGGAAGCGCCGCGATGGGTCTTCGCGCGCCACCACCTGGGCCAGGCGGCGGATGAGGGGGTGATGGGTGTCGACGGGTTTACCACCGCCGGTTTTGCGCCCGTCCAGGCTGCCTTGCAGTTCGTTGCCGCCGCACCAGCACAGCAGGCTGGCGTGATGCTGCCGCCGGGCAATGTAGGACTCGGCGATGGCGCCCAGGGCTTGAATGCTGGCGGCGTCTTCGGGAGGCCAGTTGTCCATGCCGGAGGAGGATAGGGGAAACTCCTGCCAGACCAGCAGACCCAACTCGTCGCACAGGCGGTAGAAGATGTCTTTTTCCAGGAAGGCCCCGCCCCACACGCGCAGCACGTTGCAGCCCAGGTCGCGGTACAACTCCAGCCGTTTGCGGTATTCTTCGTTGGGCACATCGGCAAAGTTGGGCCGGATGGGCGTCCAGTTGAAGCCCTGCAAGAAAAGAGGAACGCCGTTGATCGTGCAGATCCAGGGGTCGGCTTCGGGCGAGGCGCCTTCGCAAGGCAGCCAGCCCACGCGCTTGAAGCCGACCCGGCGTTGAGTCTCGTCGTGGAGCGTTCCCGCGGCATCCACCAGGCGGCAGGTGAGAGTATACAGCGGTTGAGCGCCCGATCCGTTGGGCCACCAGGACTGAACAGGCAGGCCGGTCCATTCGATCCCGGCAGTGAAGGCGGCCGGGTCAAATTGCGCGGCGCGCACCTCTCCATCTGGGCCGGCCAAGGAGAGTTGCACTTGTGTGCCTTCCCCACCAGGCGCCGAGCCGCGAATTTGCAGGCTGCCGCTGTTGCTGCCGGGGTCAAAATCGGCAATGCAGCGCAGTGCTTCGATCTCCAACCCGTCGCTTACTTCCAGGAAGATGTCATCCCAAATACCCATTTGCACCAGGCGCGAGGTCCAGTCCCAGGTGTAATAGTAGCGGGGTTTCCAGTCGGTCATCCGCGAGGTGTAGCCAAACTGGCCCAGCCAGCGGGCCGGCGGCTGGAAGATAATTTGCAGGCGGTTGCTCCCCGGTTGGATGAAGGGCGTCAGGTCAAAGACGTGGGGCAGGAAGGCGTTGTCAAAGGGCGCCACCTCTTTGCCATTCAGGCGCACCAGCCCATGATCGTCAAACCCCTGACAACGCAAGCGAATTCGCTTGCCGGATTCGACCCAAGGTGCGGGCAGGTCGGTCTGGAAGATCCAGTCGCGGTTTTCCACCCACTCGCACTGGCGGGCGTTGAGGCCAATGTTCCAGTCTGGAAGGATGCCGGCCTTGTGCAGGGCGTTTTGCACCGATCCGGGGATGCGGGTGGAGATGGAAGGAAATTCGGCTGCGACGGCGGTACGCACATCCCTGGCGGGAGAGAACAGCCATTGATAAGGTGGAAATCCGGCCAGTTCCCAATCCACCCACGAAAGACTGTAGCGTTGGATCATACAAACTTCCTTTCTGCAAGAGGAATACCTGCTGGGACCGTTCACTGCCAGTATAGCACAAGAAAGCCGGGGGGGAAGTCAGTCCATTCTCTGGTTGATCAAGAATCGGCGCGTTACCGACCATAGGTAACCGCGGGAATTTCCCTTAGCTCCGGTAAGTGGTCACAATCAAGGCAATTCCCAAAAACCGTTCTTGTTCTACAACCGGCGTCATCGCAGACGCAATCAACAAAGATGCGGGTATAATAGGGTGACGCCGGGCTGGAAGGCAACCTTTCCTTGTGGCTCCGGTAGTTCTATAGAATGCACTAAACACGCATTGAGGTTGTTATGGTCGTTATCCGCCCCGCCACCCCCGCCGATTGTCAAGCTCTGGCCCACGTTCAGGTAGATAGTTATCGCTGTGCCTATGCTGGACAGTTCCCCCAACCTTACCTGGATCATTTTTCCTATGAAGAGCAGGAGAAAGATTGGGTCGATTGGTTTGTGTCTGGCAAGGGTGATATTTTGCTGGTCGCCGAGCATCCCCAGGAAGGCGTGATTGGTTACCTTCTGGCGTTCAAGCAGGCCGGGCTGCCTGGGTTTGACGCGGAAATTGCGGCGATGCACGTGCGCCAGGACCACCAAAAGCACGGGGTGGGCAGCGCGCTGCTGCGCAAAGCCGTTGAGATGTTGATTGAGTATGGCTCGAAGTCGGTGATGCTGTGGACGCTGCGCGGCAACCCGGCGCGAGCCTGGTACGAGAGTTTGCAGGGTAAGTTCATCAGCGGTAAGACCTATCCCGTGTATGATCAGGATATCGTTGAAGTTGCCTACGGCTGGAGCGACATCCGGGTGCTGCTGAGCGAGGAGTGAGCGCATGGGCCGCATTTTGAAGCGCTGCGATGTGTGCAAACGCTTCCATGCGGCCTATGTTGTGGATGACCCGCTCTATCCGGGCGGCAAGGCGAATTACTGCCTCAAATGCTGGAAGAAAATGTTTGGCGATGCGCCTCCGCAGGGGGAACAGAAGGTGGAGAAATCCGCGCGTAACGAGTCCGAGTCTTCAGATCCTAAGGGTCTTTAAGACTCTTAGGATCTAATTGGTTCTACGACTGCGTGGCAGCCACCAGCCTTCGGCGGGCGTTCTTGCGCTCGTGCGCCAGCCGCCAGCGCTCGCCAACGATCCAGGCGATGATCGGGGCCGGCACGATTCCGCCCAGCGCCTGCAGGATGCGGTTGAGCACGCCGGGGATGTATACGGCTTTTCCCTTGAGGGCACTGTCGATGGTGCCCGCGGCGACCGAACCGGTGTTCTGAGTGGTGAGAGCGCCCATCCAGCCCTGGGACTCGATGGACTCGATGCATTCGGGCGTTGTGGGCAT
>JAEXTI010000353.1 GCA_023406965.1 Chloroflexota bacterium | reverse complement strand
GCCAGCCAGTGGATGAAGATCAGCCAGGAAGAGCCCTTCGTCGGGCGCACCGCAGAGGTCGGCGACGAACTCGGCTCACGCATTCTCGCAGCCCGTCTGGTTGAAGCCATGGTGGTGCTGGCTTTCCTCCTCGAAAAGACCTATGCGCCCTACAGCAAGTGGCTGGGTACCCGCTTCCGCTCGCTCAGTCTGTCCCCGGCGCTACTGCCCCACCTGCATGGGGCCCTGGGCGCGGCAGATTTTCCCACCCGCGAAGAACATCTCAGCGCGGCCTATATCCTCTGCGCGCAGCGCTTCAACCAACTGGGCATTCTCCCTCCTGTGCCCGAAGAAGTTTCCTACTTCTACGATCGCCCATTCAAAGTCATTCACGCAGGCGAGATTGCCGAGCAAATCATGCAAACCATCCCGGACATCGGCCTGCCCTTGCTGCCCAGCCTGGTCGGCTCGGTCAATCAACTCAGCGCCTCCACCGACGTGGTATCGTACGTCGAGGTCTGCCAAAGGCTCAAACATCTTTATCAATAGAGGTATCGGGCAGCTATGATCATCACAGCCCTGGCGCTTTGCTACATTACCGCCTTATGTTTCCTCTACGGTCTACTTATTTACCGGATATTTGGCTGGTTCCCCAAACAGCCTGACAACTCAATACCTGTTCCCCAGGTAGCGCTGGCTGGCATCTGCCTCATTACAGCATTGGCCTCTTTGAGCTCTTTCTTTGTGCCTATTAATAAAAGTTTCCACTTAACGTTACTCTTCGGGGCAGCGGGCATTCTGGCGTGGAATTTTATGCACATTCGCACTCTAGTTTCAAACGGAGTGAGATTTTTAACTCACCATCCTATCATATCCTTTTTATTTATCTTGGCTGTTCTGTTGGCAGTTTACGAAGGCAGCCGCGAGCCGCTCAATTTTGACACCGGGTTATATCATGCCCAATTCATCCGCTGGACCGAAACATATCCGGTGGTACCTGGTTTAGGAAATTTTGCTGATCGCCTGGCTTTTAACTCCGCTTGGCTCATGTTCGCCACCGTTGTCCATTTGGAGTGGATTCTGCCATTGCCATTCCACGCTCCCAGCCTGGTCTTGTACTTGATCTTGATCATGGAGGCTTGTGCTCGACTGACTGAGGGCAGCAAGAATCGACTCCCGATTGCCAGTCTTATGGCGCTTCTAATTTTCCCCCTTACGCACTTGCTATTCCGCGCTGAGTTTTCTTCGCCAGGCACCGATCTCCCCGCTGCATTGCTGACCTGGCTGCTTGTTATCTACACGCTTGACTATGCATGTCCAAACTTTCAAATAACACTCACACCAATTGGGTCGCTGTTCATGCTGGCAGGCTTTGCCATCACCATCAAACTCTCTGCGGCGCCAATTCTTCTTCTCCCGCTGGCATTGTGGATCTGGCGGAAAGGAGTCTCCATCTTTTCGAGCATCCAAAATGGCCTTGCCCTGAGCTTGATGGTCCTCCCCTGGATGGGAAGAAACATTTTTCTTTCCGGATACCTCATATATCCGTTTCCGCAAATCGACCTTTTTTCATTTCCCTGGAAAATTCCGTACGAAAAAGCTCTCAGTGCCCAGCAATGGATTAAAGCCTGGGCCCGTGTGCCGGGGCGCGGGCCGGAGGAAGTATTTAGTTACTCATTCCGGATATGGACGCTGGAATGGTGGAGCAAAATGAGTGAATTGAATCAGACACTAGTGATTGCGGCGCTCATCATCTGCGGCATGTATTTCATTAGTGTTTTGATCCTCTGGCTGAAGAAAAAGGACTCGAATATTCTACCCTCTCCCCTCATTGGCCTTACAAGTGCTGTGGCGTTGCTTGGCGCCATCTATTGGTTTTGGCAGGCTCCAGACATTCGCTTTGGGTATGGATTTATTGGCGTTCTCTTGGTATTACCGGTCGCCACCATTCTGACAAGAGTGTGGTCCTTACGCCTGGCGCGTCTTGTGGCTCTCCTGGCACTGATCACCTATCAAGTAGCAATGATGGCAGAAGCAACCGATATCACCCGCTGGCGTAGCAGATGGTATGTAGCCAACCCTTACCCACACATCTCTTTAGTAGAGTTTGAGCAAAATAACTTTGAATACTTTAGGCCTGACCAAGGTACCCAATGCTGGTATGAAATTATCCCCTGTACGCCATTCCCAAATAGTGATGCTCGCCTACGGGGCACGGATATATCAGATGGGTTCATTGATACCTCACACTAACGGCCAATGGCCTTTTTTTGCAGATAACCACTAATTCCCTGTCTTTCCGATATAATTCTTATAACACCCTGGTATAGTGTCAGGGAAGGAGTGTCTTATGATGGCTTCAGACTTTATTGTTAACGTCTCTGAAACCAATTTTGAATACGAAGTGTTAGCTTTCTCCCAAAACACCCCCGTGGTGGTGGATTTCTGGGCGCCCTGGTGCCAACCCTGCAAGCAGATTGGCCCACTGCTAGAAACGCTGGCCCGAGCCGGTGGCGGCAATTTCCGCCTGGCCAAGGTCAATGTGGATGAAAATCCCAACCTGGCCCTGCGATACGGCGTGCGTAGCATTCCCACCGTCAAGGCTTTCAGCCAGGGACAGGTGGTGGCTGAGTTTGTTGGTTTGCAACCCGAAGCCCGCATCGTCGAGTTCGTCAACCGTCTCAGCCCTCCCTCTGAGGCCGCCCTGGCCCTCGAAAAAGCCTCCAGCCTGCTCGGCGAGCAGAACTGGAAGAGCGCCGAACAACTCTTCCGCAAGCTAGAAGAGCATGATCCCGGCAACTCTGCCGTGCAATTGGGCCTGGCCAAATCCCTGCTAGCCACCGGACAAGCCGGCGAAGCCGCGTTCATTTTACGCGCCTTTCCCGCCAGCAAGGAATATTCTTCTGCGGAGAAGCTGCTGCCCCTGGCCAATGACCTGGTGAAATTGAGCCGCAATGAACTGCCCGCCGAAACCGACCTGGACACAGCCTTTCGCAATGCCGTGCGCCTGGCTGGGCGTGGCAACCTGGAAGCCGCCATGGATGGTTTCCTCGACATTCTCCGCCAGGACAAACGCTACCGCGGTGATGCCGCCCGCCGCTTGCTGCTGAGCATCCTCGAACTCTATGCGCCCGACGATCCCACCGCCCGCCAGTATCGTTCTGAAATGGCCACGGTGTTGTTCTAAGCCTGCCAAAATTCCTGAATAAAAAGTACGCGTGCGGGGCTTCGCCTCGCACGCGTACTTTTTATTCAGGACAATCCCCAAAAATTATTTTAACACCAGGTCGCCCCAGGTGGTTGGGTCCGTCAGCATCCGCCCCGGAGCATTGGACACCATCGACTCTTGCTGAGTGCCGGGGTTGTCGTTATCCGATACCGAGATGGCAAAGCCCAGGTGCATGCCCTTATACGGGGTGATCCCCAACACCGACCAGGGGATGGCTGCTTCCAGCCGCCACAACCCGGAGGACGAAACCGATCCAATGGTCACATTGGTCAGCGCTCCGGCCTTTCCAGAGGGATACCAGCGGTAGGCCTCCTTCGTGCCGTTCGTATCCGGGCGACCCGGTGACAAACCGATCTGGTAATCATCACCATTCAACGACTGCACGAAGAAATCGCCCTGCAAATCGGTATCAATCAACAGCTCGATGCTGTCGCCCTTGTAAATGTTCTCGCCGGTGGCTTCCTGCACATACTTGTCATCCCCCACCTTGACGGCGATATACAGGTTATTGTTGTCCCAACCCACGTAGTAGGACAAACCCGAATCGGCCTCGTCCACCCGGTTGCTCTTGC
>JAEXTI010000328.1 GCA_023406965.1 Chloroflexota bacterium | reverse complement strand
AAGACCCGAAAAAGGTCTATGAATTGTATTATGCCTTCGAAGGACGAATTGACCGGTTGCGCCCGCACCAGATTCTGGCAATCGATCGTGGGGAAAAAGAGAAGGTTTTGAAGGTGAAAGTGGTGGTGGATGAGCGCGATTGGCAAGGTGCGATGGCTTATGGTTTTCGTGTAGACATGCGCTCGCCACTGGCGGAGCAAATGCAACTGGCAATGGTGGATGCGGCTGAGCGACTGTTGCTGCCGGCAATTGAGCGGGATGTCAGAAGGGCATTGACCGAAAAAGCCGGACTACATGCAATCGGCGTGTTTGCGACGAACCTGCGCGCGCTACTTTCTCAACCACCCCTGACCGGGCGAGTGGTGCTGGGGTTGGATCCGGGTTTTCGCACGGGTTGCAAAGTAGCAGTGGTTGATCCGACCGGGAAGGTGCTGGCAACGGGTACGATTTACCCACACGAGCCGCAGAAGAAGTGGAAGGAAGCGCTGGAGAGCTTAAAGAGTCTTGTAGAGAAACACGGGGTCAACTTGATCTCGATTGGGAATGGGACTGCTTCACGCGAGACAGAACAACTGGCGGCGCAGTTGATCCGCGAGGTGGGTGGAAACCTGCACTATATGATTGTGAATGAAGCCGGAGCGAGCGTTTATAGTGCCAGCCCACTGGCGCGGGCGGAACTGCCCGACCTGGATGTTTCTATCCGGGGAGCGGTATCGATTGCTCGGCGCGTGCAGGACGCCCTGGCTGAGTTGGTGAAGATTGACCCAAAATCGATTGGTGTTGGCCTGTACCAGCACGATGTGGATCAACCAGAACTTAACCGGGCAGTGCAAGGTGTGGTGGAGTCGGTGGTGAACCGCGTGGGGGTCGATGCGAATACAGCTTCTCCGGCGTTGTTAACCCATGTGGCAGGGATTGGGCCGAAACTGGCTGAGCGGATTGTGGCCTATCGGGATGAGAATGGTCCCTATGAGAGTCGGAATGCGCTGCGAAACGTTTCCGGTTTGGGACCGAAAGCGTTTGAGCAGGCAGCCGGGTTCTTGCGGATTCATAATGGGAAGAATTTGTTGGATGCGAGCGCCATTCACCCGGAGAGTTACCCCATTGCCGATGCACTGCTTGAAAAGATCGGTGTGAAGAACAACACGGCGAGTGCAGACCGGCGGGAAAAGATTGAGACGTTTGTGCGGGCAAACCCACCCGCAAAGGTTGCCAAGGAGTTGGGGGTTGGCGAGCCAACCCTGGCAGATATCTATGAGCAATTGGTGCGACCGGGGCGAGATCCGCGTCAGGATATGCCGGCTCCGATTTTGCGCAGCGACGTTCTCAAAATGGAAGACCTGACTCAAGGGATGCGCCTGAAGGGAACCGTTAGAAACGTGGTGGATTTTGGCGCGTTTGTTGACATTGGGGTGAAACAAGACGGGTTGCTGCACCGCACCCAGATTCCGCGAGGTGAGGTGCTGGCTGTTGGGGATGTCATCAATGTCGAAATCCAGAAGATCGAAGTCGATCGCGGGCGGATTTCGTTGGGTTGGGCAGGATAAGCGTGCGAGGATCGTAGATGACAGAATCGGTGAATGAATTTACGCTGCCGCTGCCGTATCAAACCGACCGGCGTGGGCCGGTACGGTGGGTGGCGTCGCACGCCATCCATAAGTGGCCTTACTGGCTGATTCTGATAACAGGAGCGGTTGGGAATGCCTGGCTGTTGGGTATTATCCAAATGCAGATTGGCACGGCGTTTAATGCGGTGCTGGCTGTGCCGGCGAACCTCCAGCAGGTGCTTCAATCTGCATTAATTATCGGCGCGTTGGCAGTCACCCGAGGTGTGCTTCAATTTGGACGGGGGTTTGGGGCAGAGTTGCTGGCGCAGAACATGGAAAGGGACGTCCGGAATGAGCTGTACATCAGCTTGCTGGGAAAGAACATGACCTTCCACAGCCTGCAGCCGGTGGGCGATGTGATGGCTCGGGCTACCAATGACGTTCGCGAAGTCAACTTCATGTTCAGCCCGGGGTTCAACATGGTGCTGGGGTCGGTGATTTTCTTGTTCATGCCCATTTTCATGGCTCCGCGGTACCATCCATCCTTGGTCATCACGCCGTTGATATTCCTGGGCGGATATATTTTGGCGTTGGCTCAGTACTTGAATAGCCTGGCCCCGATGACCGACCGGGTGAGAGGCGCTTTTGGCAAATTGAACAGCCGCCTGACTGAAGCGCTGGAGGGGATTGAAACAGTTAAAGGGGCTTCTCAGGAGAAAGCTGAAGAACTGCGCTTTAAAGCGAATGCGGACGAGTACCGAGACGCGGCGGTAGCTCAAGGAGACACCGAAGCGCGGTTTCTACCCATGCTGCTGTTGGCGTTTGCCCTGGCGGGCGGCTTGCTACATGCCATTTACCTGTTCAGTCTGGGGGTTTTGACGGTTGGCGACGTGGTGGCGTACTTTGGCTTGTTGCTCATGCTGGATTTTCCAACCTTTACTTCTTTGTGGGCTTATTCGCAGATTTCATTGGGGTTGGCAGGGGCACGGCGGATTCTGAGTTTGATGAATAAAGAGAACAAGCTGGATCAGAACCTGACCGGTCATGCAGGCCCTATGCAAGGGGATGTCGAGTTCCGCGATGTCGATTTCGCATACGATGATCGCAGTGATACGATGCTGGAGAAAATCAGCTTTCGAGTAAAGGCTGGTCAGACGGTGGCGATTGTAGGGCAGACAGGCGCAGGCAAGACCAGCCTGGTGAAGCTGATTAACCGCACCTACGACGTGAACCAGGGGCAGGTTTTGGTGGATGGGGTTGATGTGCGGGACTGGAACCTGGAGACACTGCGAAAAGGGATATCGATCATTGAGCAGGACATTTTCCTGTTCTCGCGTTCTCTAGGTGAAAATATCGCTTTTGGCAGGCCTGGAACGCCAAAGGAAGAGATCGAACAGGCAGCTAGATCGGCGCAGGCAGACGATTTTATTCGTACTTTTCAGGATGGCTACGAAACGGTGGTGGGCGAACGCGGGGTGACCCTTTCGGGAGGACAACGACAGCGGATCGCGCTGGCGCGGGCATTCCTCACCGATCCGCGTATCCTGGTGCTGGATGATTCAACGAGCGCGATTGACAGCGCAACCGAAGATAAAATTCAGCGTGCGATTTTTGCGGCTTCAAAGGGGCGAACGACATTTATTATCACCCACCGCCTGTCTCAAATCCGCTGGGCAGATTTGATCATCGTGATGCGCAAAGGACGGATTGCCGCAGTGGGCACACATGACGAGCTATTAAAGACCTCTGAAGCATATCGACGGATTTTTAGCGAGTAAAAATGGGTTTCTTCGCAGGATTGAACGCAGAACAATATGACCGGCAGTACGATGACCGGGTACTGGCAAGGCGCATTCTTGGGTACTTCAAGCCGCAAGTTGGCCGGATGATAGCGATCGCCGTTATCGTCTTATTCATTTCGGGGATTGGGGCGTTGACCCCAATTGTTGTTTCGCGGGGGCTGGATTGGATAAACGACCATCAAGACCCGGTGGGATTCGTTGCTATTCCAGGCATTGTGCTGGCTTTGGGTGTTGCAGGTTGGCTGGCGAACTGGATCAGACGCAGGTTAACCGTGCGCGCAATTGCTGATGTGATGATGGACTTGAGTTTACAGGCCTTTGGGGCGGCTGCCTCGCATGATCTATCTTTTTATGATAAGTATTCATCCGGAAAAGTACAGTCACGCATCACCTCGGATACGCGTGAGTTTGGACAGTTTGT
>JAEXTI010000307.1 GCA_023406965.1 Chloroflexota bacterium | reverse complement strand
CACCCCCCCCTCGGCGGGGGGGGGCGGGCCCCCCCCCCCCCCCCCCCCACCACAAATTCGGTTTCTTTCCCCAAAGGGCTGAGCAGTAACAAGAGATTCAAATATGAGGCGTATAGGAGAGATTGCCTCTCTTGTACGCCTCATACTTTGCGCTTTTTCCGCCCACTGGTTTTATGAAATTTTCCTGGCCGCTTGCACCGCCCGCACAGGATTCACCCCGATGGCAGTCTCATCCGAAAGCACCACCCCACGATACCCGGCTTGCAGCGCGTCATAGATCCCGCATATCTCCGCGCGGGTAGGAGTGGGATGCGTGGTCATGTGCTCCAGCACCTGGCCGGCCAAAAAAGCAGGGCAAGGCAGGTTGGGCACCCGCGAGGCAAAGCGGTGCGCGGCGGCAGCCATGCCCGCCAATCCCAACTCAGCACCCAAATCACCCCGGCACAACCACAGTCCCTCGACCTGCGCAGCGATATCGGCGACATCCTCCAGCGCCGGTCGGCGCTCCAACTTGGCAATCAGGCGCGTCTCGCTCCCCAAAACTTTGCGGTAGGAGCGCATCTCCTGCCCGTCGCGGACATAAGACACGGCATAATCCACCCAGCCCAGCCCCTGAGTACGACGGACGATTTCGCGATCTTTCTCGTTGAGGGCTTCCTTGCGAAATTCGGATTGATTGAAGGTGATGCCCTTGTGCGCCGAAATCTGCCCGCCCAGCGTCACCCGTGCTCGCACCCAATCGACGCCTGTTGATTCGATCGCCATCCGGCTTTTGGCATCGTTGATTACGATCTCGCCGCCGGAAGTATGCGCCGCCCGGAAGAAGTCGGCATGAGGCACCGGCAGGCAACCTGGGTGGTCCGTTTCGCTCGCCAGGATTAACTCAACGATTTGCCCGGCGGCCAGCTCAAACGCGGGAAACTGCCCCACGCGCCACTTGCTACCCTGCAAATCCAATGTCACAACGAAATCCGCGCCATGCCCGGCTCGGAAACCCGCCAACCGCTCCAGCCAGCCGTCCAAATCATCCAGGCTGAGGTGAGAGGTGTTCAGCCGAAAACCGCCGGCCCCCGCCGCCAGCATCTGCCGCCAGAGGTCCGGTTCGGCGCTGGCAGGTCCCAGGGTCGCAATGATGTGATAGCTCATGCGCCGATTATACCGTTTTAGCGCACCAGCACCCGCCCCCAATTGGGGTACAACCGCGCGCTGAGTTTACCCCCGCGCACCGCCACCTGCTCGCCGGGGTTGAGCGCATCCTGCCAGAAGCCGTCTGCCAGCCCAGCGATTGCCAGGTTCAGTTCCACCGTTTCGGGAGCCGCATTCAAAATGACCAGGGCCGTTTGTTCGGCGCTCTGGCGCAGGAAGGCCAGTTGATTGCTGCCCACATGCACCGGGCGGTAATCTCCGCGGCGCAAGGCCGGCAGCGCCAGGCGTAAGCGGCTCAAGCGGGCAATGGCCTGCGTCAGATCGGTTTCGGGCAAATGGTTTAAGTCCAGGGCCGGGCGCAGAGGCGCGTCGGAGTGCGCGGTCTTCTTATCCGCCAGGCCGAACTCGCTGCCATAGTAGATGGAGGGCGCACCGGGCATGGTGAACAGCAGCAAGTACAACGGGAACAGCAGGCCAGGGTCACGCAGCAACCCGGCCACCCGGTCCACATCGTGATTATCCACAAAGTTATACAGGGTCAACCCGCGATACAACCCGCCTTCGCCAAACTGGCGCTTGAGGGCATAGTCGATCTCGAAGTAGTTCTGGTCATTCAGGCTGGAATACAAACCCTTGTAGCACTCGTAGTTGGTCACCGAGTCGAGGATCTGCGGGTTGGCCCAGCGGCGATAATCGCCGTGGACAATTTCACCCATCAGCCAAAAATCGGGTTTGAGGCCGCGACAGGTGGCAGCCAGCTCCTGCAAAAAGCCTAAATCCACGCAGTCGGCGGCATCCAGGCGCAGCCCATCGATGTCAAACTTCTCAATCCAGGTACGGGCCGCGCCTAACAGGTGAGCGCGCACGTCGGAGTTCTGTAGGTTGAGGCGTGGCAGGCTGTCATGCCCGGTCCAGGTGTCGCAGCGAAAGGGATCGCCGCGCGAATTGCCCTCGCCGAAGCGCAAATTGGCATACCAACCGCAATAAGGCGAGGATGGGCCTTTCTCGCGAATGTCGCGGTAAGCCCAAAAATCGCGCCCGGTGTGGTTGAAAACCCCGTCCAAAACCAGGCGCATACCGCGATCGTGCAAGCGGGCCGAGAGGCGCACCAGAGCCGCGTCATCACCCAGGCGGCGATCCACAGTGTAGTAATCCGCGGTGTCATAGCCGTGCGTTGTGGATTCAAACAACGGGCCCAGGTATAGGGTATTGCATCCCAAGCGAGCCATGTGATCTACCCAATCGTGGAGTTGGTCCAGGCGGGGAACCGGCGAGCTGGAAAAGTCGTTGCGCGGCGGCGCACCCGTGAGTCCCAGGGGATAGATGTGGTAAAAAATTGCGTCTTCTGACCAGTGAGCCATCATGTTAATCCTCCATGTGTGCCGTTTTTATACCGATCGGCATATAAACAAGGTAAAAAAAATTTCGATCTAAAACCTACGAGTAAATCCCGTGCTGGAACTGCTTGGTCACCTGCTCCACCAACTGCGCGTCCAGGGTGGCATAATCGTTAAGACCCAGGCCGACGTAATGGTGCAAGGTGCCGATGAAGCTGGCCGCCAGGGCGCGCTGCTTGCCGCGCATGTTTCCGTGCTGGACGACCGCCTGGGTGAAAACCTTCTCCACCAGGTCAAACTGCTCGCGGTGGTACTTCTCCACCACCTGAAAGCCCTCGCTGGCGCGCGGCGCGAACCACAAGGCCAGTTGCAAGCGGAAGAAAACCGGGTTTCGACGGGCACCCTCAAAGAAAACGATGGCGATTTTCCGCAGGGTCAGCGGCAAATCCCCCTGGTAATTGGCTGCCTCTCGCAGCAACTCGTTGAAGAAGTGGAACTCGTTCCCCAGAATGGTCTCCAACAGCCCGCGCTTGCTGCCAAAATAATGATACAGGGTGGGCTTGGTCACCGAAGCGGCATCGACAATTTCCTGCACACCGACGGCGTCATATCCACGCTGGGCAAACAGCTTTTCGGCCTGGCGGAGCAATTCGGTACGGGTATCCATGCCGTCATTATACCGATCGGTATAGAATTTGTCAAGCGATTGTTGTAAGGGCAATTCATAAATTGCCCTTACAACAATCGCCCCCACGGCAACTCTCAAACAGCCATTCTTCCCGAGCCCCCTCAGGCGTGATAGAATAGACCCACGTTCAAATCCGTGGAGTGAAAGATGACTGAAAATCCCGCCCCGAGCAATTTTATTCAAGAAGCCATTCTGGAAGACCTGAAAAACGGCCGCTTTGACCGCGTCCAG
>JAEXTI010000263.1 GCA_023406965.1 Chloroflexota bacterium | reverse complement strand
ATCGGGATACCACCGAAGGTGCCCACCTTGCCGGTCTTGGTCATGCCAGCAGCCATGTAGCCGGCCAGGAAGGCGGCTTCATCGGTCTGGAAGATCTGGCCCACAACATTCGGGATGGCCGGATCATAAGCATAGTCGATGATGGTGTACTTGAAATCAGGGTTGGCTTCAGCCGAGGCCTTGGTGGCATCGCCCAGGAGGAAACCCACGGTGACGATGAGGTCACATTCATCTTCGATGAAGGCGTTCAGGTTGGTCTCGAAATCAGTCACAGCCTGGGATTCCAGGAACTTGGATTCCACGCCCAATTCTTTCTGGGCATCCTCAACGCCCTTCCACGCAGTGGCATTGAAGGATTTGTCATCGATACCGCCGGTATCCGTTACCTGGCAAACCTTAATGGCTTTGCCGCCCGTTCCAGCTGCATTGCAGGCGCTCAGAACCATTGAGAGTACCAGAATGACAGCCACGATCAAAGACAGTTTCTTCATTTTTTTCTCCTCTCCAAGAGACAAAACAGTTTGGGTGATTCCCGCAGTAAAGCCAGGCTGTGGAAACCTGGCTTACCGCTAAATCAATAGATATGTCAAGTATATATCCGATCTTGAACTAGTGCAAGACCCGGAATTGTAATGGTCTGACAATTACATTTCCTATTTCGTTACTACTCCGCCAGAGGTGGAAGAAACCTGAATTTGAGGTGTATGTGGGGTGCATCGCACCCCACATACACCTCAAATTCAGGAACTTTCGTTACCCTATTTGTTTGCGATGGCTGTCTTGGCCTCACCACGGCGCACGCCCAGCATCATGGTCAGGGCCAGAGCCATGAAGATGGGGCCAATGAGCATGGTCATACCGTAATCCTTGCCGGTGAACTGGATGAGCAGGCCGTTGATGTTTGGCCCAGCGATGGCCGCCAGCGTGGAGAACAGGTAGTACAGTCCCGTGTAGGTGCCGATGCGCACATCCTCGGTCATGTCCACCACCATGGGCAACGAGTTGACGTTGATGAGTGCCCAGGAAACGCCCGCCAGCATCAAGATAGGGCTGATGGTATACAATGGTCCCAGCGGCCCGCCGCTGCCCAGGGATACGATCAGGGACTCAACCGGCAGGATGAACATGAGCAGCATCAGGGAAGCCATGAGGACGATGCCGGTCATAATCGTCCGGCGGCGGCCAAAGCGCGCGCCGATGTAGCCGGCGGGAATGGCAAAGAGAACGAAGAGGACAGAGAGCTGGCCCAGGAGCTGGGTGCCTTGACCGCCCGGCAGCCCCAGGTGATTTTGCGCGTAGAGGGTAAAGAAGGCCTCGATGGCATTATAGGCCACGAACCAGAAGAAAATTGCCAGCAGGATGCGTAAGGCGCTTTTATCCTTATCCTTGACCACCGAGGTAAAGGCTTCCCACATCTCGCGCCGGTCAGCGCCGGGAGATTTTTTCTCTCCTTCAGCCGTCTTGACTCCCATTGTACGATATTCGGCAGGTTCTTTGATGAAGCCAAACACCAACAGCGCGGCCACCACCACCAGCACCGATCCCAACCAGAACGGGTAACCGATATTGATATCATACAACTTACCGCCGATGAGGGTGGCGATGATGGAGCCGATCCCGCCCATGAAGTTGATAATGCCGTTGGCCTGGGAACGCTTGTTGGAAGGGGTGATGTCGGGCATCAGGGCCACTACGGGCGTGCGCCAGAAGGCCATGCTCAGCAGCAGGGTGCTGGTGCAAGCCACGAACAACGGCAGCACCGCCGCCAGGGGGATGAGCCCAAAGGCCAGCGCCCCAATCGGCGCGCCGATGAGAATGAACGGCAGGCGCCGTCCAATGGGGGTGCGCAGCCGGTCTGACCAAGCCCCAACGGTCGGCTGGATGAAGAAGGCCGCGATGTTGTCCAGCGTCATAAAGAAGCCGATCAGCGCGGGGGCCAGGTTGAACTTGTTGGCCAGGAACAGCGGAACGAAGGCGTTGTAGGTTGCCCAGATCACGCTCACGCCAAAGAAACCGAAACCGAGCAGGAAGGTTTTGCCGTAACTAAATTTCATCTTGTTCTCCTGTCAAGTCACTCAAAATACGGAATCTTTTCTTCTTTCTTTTGGCTTCATCCAGGGTCATTTCGCCGCGCAGCACCGCCAGGAAAAGCTGGTCGTCTGGACTTAACTCGGCCGTTTCGAGCAGGTCGGGGCGCTTTTTCCATGTGCGCAGCAGGGACTGCTCCCGCCGCCAGCGTTCGATCTCGGCGTGGTTGCCGTTGAGCAGCACCTGCGGCACGCCCCAGCCGCGGAACTCGGGCGGGCGGGTGTAGTGGGGGTATTCCAGCAGCCCGGTGGCGTGCGAATCGTCCCGCGCGCCGTCGGGGTCGCCCAACACGTCCGGCAGCAGGCGCGCCACGGCATCAATCACCGCCAGGGCGGGCAGTTCCCCACCGGTGAGGACGTAATCACCCACCGAGATCTGATCGGTGACCAGGCGCTCGCGGATGCGCTCGTCAATGCCTTCGTAGCGCCCGCACAGCAGGGCCAGGCGCGGTTGTGCCGCCAGCTCTTCGGCCACCTGCTGGGTAAAGACCCGCCCTTGGGGGGTCATCAAGATGACCGGGCAGGCGGGCGGTGCCCCCAGCACCCCTTCTACTGCCGCGAATACCGGGTCAGGTTTCATCACCATGCCGCCCCCGCCGCCGTAAGGCGGCTCGTCGGTGACGTGGTGCTTGTCGCTTGTCCAGGCGCGAATGTCGTGCACTTCCACCTGGAGCAGCTCGCGCGCGCACGCCCGCTGCAAGATGCTGCCCTCCAGATAGGGCAGGACCAGATTGGGGAAAAGGGTGAAAACATCGAAGCGCATGAAGGTATTCTTGGGGAAAAGCTTGAATTGATTGTACCTGAGAATGAAAAAGCGCGCTTGTGTTTTCGCTGAGCTTAATCGTTTGTTTACAAGGCACTCCCAGATAGAAGTAAATCTGGAACTTTATTAACACTTTCTAGTAAAAGTGTAAATAAGAAATTATCTTATTTACACTTTTACTAGAAAGTGTTAATATGGATGTGCCTTATTTACACTTCTGGTAAAGGGAAGAATATGGACCCAAGGGAATTTGTCAGTCAAAATGCAGGCCGGGCTATTCAAACGCAAGGTGGGTACTGGGCGTTTGTGCCTAATCCGTTGCCTCCGGAGATCACCTGGACAGAAGCCCTTGTTTCGGTGTTGGCCGAGGCAGAACGAGACCTGGCAAAACTGGCTACTCGCGCAGCCGATTTTTCCTTTCCACATCTGATTATCCAGCCATTCATCCGCAACGAAGCGGTCATTTCGTCGCGCATCGAAGGCACACGGGCGTCACTCACTGATCTTTACACGTTTGAAGTCGCCCAGCTTTCTTTTTTTGAGCAAAATGATGATGTGCGTGAAGTCTACAATTATGTCCGGGCAACCGATTATGGCATGGAACGGCTAAAGACGCTGCCTTTCAGCTTACGCTTAATCCGGGAAATTCACGAGAAGTTGATGGAGAATGTACGCGGCGGCGCATTAACCCCAGGAGAATTTCGACGTAGCCAGAACTGGATTGGTCCTGCCGGGAGTACACCTGCAAATGCGCCTTTTGTACCTCCGCCGGTCGATGAAATGGTTCAGGCGTTGGGCGACCTGGAAAAACTCCTCCATGCCGGCATGCAAATTCCGGCATTGGCCCGCGCCGGAATGATTCACTACCAGTTCGAAGCTATCCACCCATTTTTGGATGGCAATGGGCGCGTTGGGCGCTTGCTGGTAACTTTACTGCTTTGCGATTGGAAGCTACTGCCCCAACCGCTGCTCAACCTGAGTACGTATATCGAGCGCCACCGGCAGGAATACTACGATCATTTGTTGGCTGTCTCGAAGCAAGGCGCCTGGGAGGCCTGGCTGCGTTTCTTCCTGCGCGGCGTGGCGGAGCAAGCCCGAGACAGCCTTTACCGGATGGAACACCTGCAAGCAATTCGCGTACAGTACCAATACGTGGTAGAAAGCAGCCGGAACCGAGAACGGATGGCCAACGTGGTGGACTTTCTCTTTTCACGCCCCATTTTTTCCGTCCGGCAAGTGGCCCTTGGACTGGATATGCCGATCAAGACCGCCCAGGATTACATCGCGGTATTGCAAAAAGCCGGAATTGTGCGCGAGATCACCGGATATGCGCGCAACCGAATTTTCCAGGCCGACGAAATTTTGAAAGCCGTGCAAGGGCTGTGATATGATTAATCCGGAGGTGTCCCATGCTGCCTAGAGATACATTCGAGAACATTGTCCGCCATACCCCCCTGGTATCCATCGACCTGTTAGTGACCAACCCGCGCGGTGAAATCCTGGTGGGGTTGCGGCGCAACCGCCCTGCCCAGGACACCTGGTTTGTGCCCGGCGGGCGCATTCTCAAAAACGAAACCATCGAGCAGGCTTTCCGGCGCATTTCCAAGGCCGAGCTAAACCTGGAGTTGAACTTCGCGGCGGCCAAATTCCGCGGGGTTTTTCAGCACCGCTATGATGAGAACGTTTTTGGCGAGGGCAGTTTTGGTACCCACTACATCGTCCTGGCCTTCGATTTTCACCTGGACGTAGACATGGTCTTCTCGCCGGTAGACTTGCAGCACCGCGAATTCCAGTGGATGAATGCGGCGGATTTACTCACCGATCCGGCGGTCCACCCCTACGTCCGCTTTTACTTCCTCCCAGAGAACAGCAACCGGCGCGGCGAAATCTTCCCGTAAGTTCAGTTATTCGGTAATCCCGCGCACCACTGCTTCCATCGCTTCCCGATTGCGCTCAAACTCCGCTAGCATGTGGATCTGCGTTCGCGCGCGAACCAGGTTATGTCCGGTGTAGTTCACCCGGTAGTAGGTATCGCCGTTGAGATAGTCGCCCAAAAAACGCAGGGCTTGCTCATAGGTGATCAGCCAGGCGCCAAAGACCAGCAGGTCCCGCTCGGCAGGAGCCAGCAGTCCGCGCACCTCGCCCAGGTAGCCCAAGGTCAACTGCTCGAAGCGCGCCAAATCGAGGACCACCTTGTCCAAATCGGGTTCGTCCTCGGCAGCCGCCGAGGCGCCCATACGCACCATGTCACCGAAGTCATAAACCAGTGAACCGGGCATGACCGTGTCCAGGTCGATAACGCACAACCCGCGCCCGCTGGCGCTGTCCAGCAAAACATTATCCAGCTTGGTGTCGTTGTGCGTGACGCGCCGGGGTAAATCGCCACTCGCTAAGGCCTCCGCCACTCGTCCGGCTAGTCCGGAACGCTCGAACAGGGCCTGGACTTCGCCGCGCACTGCGCTCAACCGGCCCGCCGCGTCGCCCTCCGCCGCCTGGCGGAAGGCCGTTAAGCGTTGGGGGGTATGATGAAAGCCGGGAATGGTCTCATACAGTCGTTCGCCGGGCAAGTCCTCCAACAGCACCTGAAAGCGCCCAAAGGCCGCCGCGGCCTGGCGCACCTGGTCGAGGGTGGCCCCCGGCGGGCAGGGCTCGGCCCCCTCGATGAAGTCATACATTCGCCAGAACTCGCCCTGCGTATCCATGTAAAACCAGCCGCCCGCTCGCAGTGAGATGAGATTGAGCGTTTCGCGGGCAGGATCTCCGTCCGCAGCCAGGATGCGCTCGCGCAAATGCTCCGTAACGCGGATAATGTTTTCCATTACTTGCCGGGGCTGGCGAAAAACGCTCGAGTTGATGCGTTGGAGAATTGCCCGTTCCCCCGCGCAGGTTACCCGCCAGGTGTCGTTGATGTGCCCCTGGGTGACCGGCTCGATCTGCTGCACGGCCCCTGGCAGGGCAAAGCGGGCAGCGACCTCTGCCGCGGCGTTCACATCCGGCATTTTACAAATCGACCACGCGGTGCTCGCGGCGGGCACGCTCGGCGGCAAACACCATGCGATGCGATTCCAGCGATTCGTCCGGGCCGGAAAGAATCAGGCTTTGGTCATTCGCTGCCACTGCCGCCACAAAGCGGTCCATCAGGCCAAAATCGCCGCCGCCGTGCCCGCCCAACAGCGTGCCGTCGGTCTCGGGCACCTCAATCTCACGGAGCTGGTCGCTGAGGAAGTCGCGCACGCGGATGGTGAACCCGTTGCACAGCACCTCGCCGCGCGTGCCAAAAATGCGCGTCTGGCGGTGGTCTGCCTCGTTGAAGGCTGTCATGGTGAAAGCGGCGGTCTTGGACCCGTCGAAGAGCATGTTGACCACCTGGTGATCGACCACGTCATTGTCGCATTCATACACGCAGCGCCCGTAGGGGCCGTCACGCAGGGCAGCGGTGAGCGACTCGACGGTTGGCTCGGGGGCGACTACGTCCACGGGCCAGCCCGCCTCTCCGCGTTCCAGCCTGCCCAGGTAGATCTTGCGCGCCGAGTAGGGGCAGTGCGGCTCGTAGGCGCAATCCAGGCAGCGTTTGGCCTCTCCGGCGGCGGCAGGCTTTTGGACGCGGGTGAAATGCGTCAACGCGCCGAAGGAGGACAGCGAGCGGCAGGGCGTGCCCATCACATAGCGCAGCCAGTCCAGATCGTGGCAGGATTTAGCCAACAGCATGGACGAGGACTCAGCTTCGTTTCGCCAGCTTCCGCGCACAAAAGAATGAGCCTGGTGCCAGTAACCGACCGGTTCGAGGTGCTGGATGCTGATCACATCGCCGATGGCGCCGGAATCGAGCAGGGCTTTGAGGGCCTGGGTGTAGCGCGTGTAGCGCAGCACGTGACACACCCCAAAGAGGATATCGTTATCTTTGGCAGCCTGGACAATGCGCGCGCACTCGGCCTCGCTGGGGGCCATCGGCTTTTCCAGCAGTATAGCGTATTTCTTCTCGGCAAAGGCCACCGCCGGGTCGGCATGCATTGAGTCTTGGGTAGCAATGATAACAGCGTCCGCCATGCGCGGGCGAGCGGCCAATTCGCGCCAGTCGGTAACCACATTCTCAGCGGGGATGTCGAACTCGTCCACCAGGCGCTGGCAGTAAAAATCGCGCGGTTCGGCCACGCCCACAATGCACAGGCGATGGGGGTTTTCTTTGGCAAACAGGGCGTAGGTGGTGCCGCGGCCTCCCGCGCCAACCACAATGGCAGTCACAGGTTTGGACATAGACCCTCGCTAACGAAAAATCTGTATCACGGTTTACAAAGGATTGAGTGGAAAAATCCCTGAATTTGAGGTGTATGCGGGGTGCGAAGCACCCCGCATACACCTCAAATTCAGGCCTCTTCCGCCTCTGTCTGAGTAGTTACAGGATTAGTACAATTATAGCCTTCAAAATTCCTTTCGGACCTATAATAGAGATAAGCATGTTGGGGTTTTCCAACCCTAACCATTCGTTACAGATTGCCATGTCATCGGTTTCCCTCGCCTTGGCGAGGAGCTTATCAGGAGGAACAATGTTTTTCAATATTCCGCCTGCCATGCAGGCCCGCATGCAAGAGCTGGAACGCATCGATGAACGCGACCGCGTAGACGGCACCCCCCGTCAGCGGCGGCTGCGCCAGATTCCGCCCCAAACCGGGCGTCTCCTGGCCGTCCTGGCGGCCAACACCCCCCGCGGGCACTGGGTCGAAATTGGCACCAGCGCGGGTTATTCCACGCTGTGGTTGGCCCTGGCTGCGCTGAGCCGCAAAGAACAAAAGATCACCACCTTTGAAGTGCTGCCCGAAAAAGCCGCCCTGGCCCGCGAGACGTTTAAAATTGCCGAGGTAGCCGACCAGGTCAAGCTAGTCGAGGATGATGCCCGCAAGCAACTCAAATCCTTCAAGAGAATTTCATTCTGCTTCCTGGATGCTGAGAAAGACACCTACCTTGAGTGTTATGAACTGATTGTGCCGCGGTTGGTGAGCGGCGGGATATTGGTCGCTGATAACGCGCTCAACCACCGCGAGGCCCTGGAAGATTTTCTGAAACGCTCGCAAAGCGACCCCCGAGTCGATGCGTTGATCGTGCCTATTGGCAAGGGCGAACTGATCTGCCGCAAACCTTAAAGGATTTGTCCATGACCACCAACATTACTGTCTCGACACACGCGGCGGGCGAAACTATTCGCCCGTTTTGGAAGAAGCTGACCACCGCCGGGCGGGCCGCCGAAGGCCTGCGCGAGGACTGGCGCAATCATTTACGCGAGGTGCAGCGCGAGATCGGTTTCGAGTACATCCGCTTTCACGGCATCTTCCACGATGATATGATGATTTACCACGAGGATAAGGAAGGCAACCCCTACTACAACTGGCAGTACTACGACTCGCTGGTGGACTTCCTGCTGGAAGTGGGCATTCGCCCCATCATGGAACTCAGCTTCACCCCCAGCCTGCTCAAGTCCGGCGAGGCAACCGTCTTCTGGTGGAAAGGCAACATCACCCCGCCGAAAGATCATGCCAAATGGGCGGGCATGGTGCAGGCTATGGTGCGCCACTCCATTGACCGCTACGGGTTGGACGAGGTGTTGCGCTGGTATTTCGAGGTATGGAACGAAGCCTACCTGAAAAACCTGTTCTGGAGCGGTGACCAGGCCGATTACTTCAAGCTGTACCGTGTGACGGCCGAAGCAATTAAAGCCGTGGATGCGCGCCTGCCGGTGGGCGGCCCGGCATCCTCGGGTTTTGAGGACGGCGAGGGCCCCTGGATCAAGGACTTCCTGGCTTTCTGTGCCAACGAACATGTGCCGGTGGACTTTCTTACCATCCACCCATACCCGAATAAATGGCCTTTCGACGGAGCCTTGGGCAAGAATATCATGGGCTACCGCGGGAAGGACAGCACTTTCGAGGACC
>JAEXTI010000496.1 GCA_023406965.1 Chloroflexota bacterium | reverse complement strand
TCATGTATTTCACCCACAGTTGATGCGAGATTTCCCCGGCAACCCAGAATCTCAGGAGTAACGAGCGTGGACTCGAAACAAACCAATTCCAAAACCTTGCTTGAGGTGAAAAACCTCAAAACTTACTTTTACACCGAAGACGGTGTAGTGAAGGCAGTCGACGGCGTAGATTTCTCCGTCGGCCAGGGCGAGGTGTTGGGGCTGGTGGGTGAATCGGGCTGCGGGAAAAGCGTGACCTCGCTTTCCATCATGCGCCTGGTGGGCGCGCCGGGAAAAGTGGTGGGGGGCGAGATCTTCTTTGACGGCAAAGACTTGCTTGGCTTGCCGGAGCCTGAGATGGTCAAGATGCGCGGCGACCGCATGTCGATGATTTTCCAGCAGCCGCAGTCCAGCCTGAACCCTGTCTTCACGGTTGGCGACCAGGTGGCCGAAGTGTTGCAGATCCATCAGAACATGAGCAAAGAGGCTTCCTGGAAGCGTGCTGTAGAGCTGCTTGGAATGGTGGGTATTCCAGATGCGGCGCGCAAAGCAAAAGCCTTCCCCCACGAAATGTCGGGCGGGCAGGCCCAGCGCGTGATGATTGCCATGGCGCTGGCGCTGGCCCCCGAATTGCTCATTGCCGACGAGCCCACCACCGCTCTGGATGTGACCATTCAGGCCCAAATCCTGGACCTGATGCGCGACCTGCGCGAACGCCTGGGCACGGCGATCATTTTGATCACCCATGACCTGGGCATCATCGCCGAGATGGCCCACCGCGTGGCGGTCATGTACGCCGGACGGATTGTGGAACAATCGGCTGTGGGCGCATTGTTCGAGAAACCCCTGCATCCTTACACCCAGGGCCTGATCGCTTCCATCCCGGTTTTAGGGAAAGTCGCCGACCGCCTGGATGTGATTCCCGGCCTGGTGCCAAACCTGATCAACCTGCCGCCGGGCTGCCAGTTCGCTCCGCGCTGCCGCCTGCGTGAGAAGTTCGGCCTGGAGATTTGCTCCCGTGAGGAGCCGCGCCTGGAAGAAGCCCTTCCCGGGCACATGGTTCGCTGCTGGTTGTATACCAGTCAAGGCGAGCATCTGGCTCCCATCGATGTCCATGACCCTGCCGCAGCGTGAGGAATTGAATGAGTACCTTATCCGCTACTTCTAAAGACCTGCTCAAGGTCGAAGGTCTAAAAAAATATTTTCCTGTCCGCAGCGGCGTGCTTCAGCGCGTCACAGGCCAGGTGCGAGCGGTGGATGATGTCAGCTTCACGGTGAAAGAAGGCGAGTGCCTGGGTCTGGTGGGCGAATCGGGTTGTGGCAAGACCACCGTGGGGCGCAGTATCCTGCGCTTGATCGAACCGACCGCGGGCAATGTCTATATGGACGGCGTGGACGTGCTCAAGCTGCGCGGGCGCGAGCTGAAAGCCATGCGCCGCAACATGCAAATTATCTTCCAGGACCCCTATGCTTCGCTCGATCCGCGCATGCCCATCGGCGAGTCGGTCATGGAGGGGCTGCGAATCCACGGTGTCGGCACCGCCAAAGAGCGTTTTGATCTGGCCATCGATACCCTCAAGAAGGTTGGCCTGGAAGATTACCATTCCCGCCGCTATCCGCACGAATTCTCGGGCGGGCAGCGCCAGCGCATTGGCATAGCTCGCGCGCTGGCCTTGCGACCCAAGTTCATCGTTTGCGACGAGCCGGTTTCTGCGCTGGATGTGTCCATCCAATCGCAGGTGCTCAACATCCTCAAAGACCTGCAGGGCGAATTTGGCCTGACGTACCTGTTTGTGGCGCACAATCTGAGTGTGGTGGAACACATCTCTCAGCGCGTGGCGGTCATGTATTTGGGCAAGATGGTCGAGCTGGCCGACCGGGACGAGATGTTCCGCAACCCGCTTCATCCGTACACCCAGGCGCTGCTGTCTGCCATTCCGATTCCCGATCCCAAGATTCGCCGCGAGCGTATCATCCTCACCGGCGACGTCCCCAGTCCGCTCAACCCGCCCTCGGGCTGCCGCTTCCATCCGCGCTGCCCGGTAGCCATGGATCAATGCAAGGTGGAAGAGCCCGTCTTCAAGGAAGCCACTCCGGGACACTGGGCAGCCTGCTGGCGAGTTGAATAAGAGCGAATTGGCGTGGTAGCTACCACGGCAAATCCCAAAGAGCCGCAACACTTGGGTAGCACTGCACTACAACGTGGTCAATTATGAATGGCGGGCTTTGCCCGCCTTAAAATGGAAATAGGGAGTTTTTGCCGCACTTTGTGCGACAAAAACTCCCTGATACCTTTTTTCTTAGGCACCTGAAGGGTGCGATGCCGTTTCCACGGTTAGCTGTGGTGCTACCAACACTTGGGGCACGAGAATTTGTGGTATCATCCTCTCGTGCCCTTTTGTTATTTTCTAGTAAAATTGAATTAAGCAAGTTCGGGAACCACTTAACTTCTGACCCGAATGGGCCTTACGGAAAACCTCATGAATTTGAAACGTGTACTGATTGTCGACGATGCCATGGACCTGGGGCGTCTTTATCAGGATGCCCTGCGTACGTTGTATGAAGGCGTGCCGGTGACGTTTGTTCCCTCTGCCGAAGAGGCTTTGCTGGAGACATCTCGCTATACGTTTGACCTCATGATTGCCGACATTCGCCTGCCGGGAATGTCGGGCTTTGACTTAGTCCGCAAGTTGCGCGCTCGCCAGCCAAACATCAAAGTGATCATGATCACCGGGATGCGCAAAGATGCGAAGATGGATAAAGAATTCTTTGAAGTTGGGGCGCAAAAGCTGCTGGTGAAACCGGTCAGCATTCCCGACTTCTTAGATACTGTGCGCGAGGTGGTTGGCGACGATGAATCAGCCAGGGCCGTTACGGCTCCGCTGGATAAACCGGCTGCGAAGACGCCCCCCGCGCCCGCTGAATCGGGCGGCTCGCTTAGCGCCGTGTTGACAGAACTGCGCGGCACGCTGGGCGCGCAGGCGGCCATCCTGCTGGACGACCGCGGCAAGAACGTGGCCCAGGCCGGTGATTGGCCCACGCCGGAGACAGAAGCCCAACTGGTGCCCCCGCTGATGGGCCACATGAGCACGAGTGTAAAAGTCTCTGCCCAACTGGGCCAGGGCTTGCAGCGTGGCGTGCAGGCTTTCCGTGGCAGTGAGTACGACTTGTTGACTGCCCCGGTGGGCAGTTATGCATTGCTGGTGTTCCTCAAGCCCGGCCGCGGCACACTGCGCCTGGCCCTGGGTTTTGAGGAAACGCTGCACGTTCAGGAGCGCCTGGCCGACATCTTGAAGGACATGGGTCTGAACATCATGCCGGAGGTTGCCGCGCCCCAGGCGGTTGCAGCCGTAGAAGACGAGGTGGCTGCGGTGGAAGCGGCGGAGCAAGCCGAGCCCGAGCCGGTCGTTCCGACCGAAGATGAATTGCCCGGTTTGCAGGCTTTGGAAGAGTTGTTGGGTAAGGCGGAAGAGGTGGTGCCCGCCGCGGTGAATCTGGACGACTTTTGGGAGCAGGCCGCCGCCGGTGAAAGCAAGACCGCCGCAAACGGCGACGCCCTGACCTATGAACAGGCTCTCAAGCTGGGCCTGCTGCCCGACGAAGACGCCAAACCGTAACGCCGTTTAGCCTCCCCCCAATTCCCTCTTGTAGGGGCACGGGAAAAGGCGAATGCATGTGGGTGATTCATCAACCCCCGTGCCCGCTCTGAGCACCGGCCACAGTAGCGCGGGTTTCTTACCCGCGTCTGAAACCACCTGTGCCCCTCCAAAGCCATAAAGGTGATCTACTAATTGCCGTCATCATTAAAAAACGGAACAAAAAGACTTGGATAAAAATAATCCAGGTCTTTTTTATTGTATACTTAACCCAAGTTGCTACCTAGAGTAGGGAACGAAAAAAAAGATCCATGAGTTTGCGGTACATTTAGGGTATCCCAACCACTAATGAACCGGAGG
>JAEXTI010000251.1 GCA_023406965.1 Chloroflexota bacterium | reverse complement strand
AAACGATGACGGCGTGCCGCTCGACAGCGGCGGCGCCGTTAATGGAGGTTGAGTCCAGGGGAAGGCGATGGGCGCGCTCGAGCAGTTCGCGGCCCACTTCGCCCGTTCCGGCGCGCAAGACCAGGTTCTTCGCTTCAGCGTCCACCAGGTAGACCTGCACATAGTAAAGGTCGAAACGCTCGCGGATCAATTCTACCGATTCGGCCAGGAGGGTGGAAGTGTCTTGTACTCTGGACAGGCGCCGGCCAACCTCGGCGGCCAGGGCGATGTCCTGGGTGCGCTCTGTGACACGTTGTTCCAGGTTGGCACTTAATTCGTTTAGTTGTTCATTTGCCGCCTGAACTTCTTGGAGACGGGCACGCTCGATGGCGTTGCGGGCAGCAGTGATGACGATGGCTAATAATCCCATGGCGTTGACCTGGCCGACGATCGTTCCAGTATCTCCTGGTATTTGAGGTGCGATCATGGGTAGCAACGAGAGTAAAACGATATTGACAACCAGCAACACCACTTGAACGGGGATACTCAACAGGCCAGTGGAAAGAATAAAGGCGATGGGCGCCGTGGTGAAAAACGCAGAAATGGGGTCGCTTCCCCCAAAGAGGACCAGGCCAAAGCCCAACGCAAAGGTGGCGGCAATCATGATTAAAGCGCCAATTTGGAAATGCCGCGTGCGTGCCAAAAAGTATGTAATGAGTGTGGCAATAGCCAGTACGCCTAATATTAAGCCCCCGGGATCCAATAGATTGCCGTTAACGGCAGTGCTGGCAAAGTACCCAACGAAGCATAACAGGAACAAAACGAGCGCCAGAGAAGCGGTCAGGGATGCCTGGTGACGGCGCCCCACCTCAGTGACATACTGGCTGGGGCGGGTGAGTTTGTTCCAGAACAGGCGGACCGAATTCCACGCGCTTTTCAACCAGGAGTTTCCTGAGAGAGGGGGAGGAGTTTGAGAATTCATAAGTATTTCCTTTCCCTGCCGCTTTACGAGTTTTCAATCTTTCGTGAAGCCGGAGAACGCAGTTCAACCGCTGCGCGGTCGGATTTCAGGGCCTGGTTCAGGCCGGTGAGGGCTGCTTGCAAGACCTCATCGACCGTTCCGGCACGCTGGATTTGCGCGGTAATGTTCGCCGCGATGGTTTCGCGCTCTGCGCGCTGCTGGGCTTCGGTGTAGGCCTGGGCATTTCGCAGCGCAATGGAAACCTGGTTGGCGATGGCTTGAAGCAGGTCAACATCTTGCTGGGAAAGGCCGCCGGTGACGTTGTGCTGCACGTCCAGCACGCCCAGCACATCATTGCCCATGAGAATGGGTACAGAGGCTTCAGCGCGGGTGTCGGGCAGCAGAGGGTTGGGCAGCCAACCTTCGGCAGTGGTAACGTCGGGCACCAGCACGGGCTGTTTGGAGTCGGCGGTTCTGCCGACCAGGCCCTTGCCGGGACTCAATTTGTGGCCGCGCTCCAACATGATTTGGCCTGCTTCGCCGGTGCCGCCTGCCATGACCAGATTATTGTTGGCCTGATCCACCAGGTAAATGTGGGCGTGGTAGTAGCCGAAGGAGTTCTTCAACTGCTCGACCACCTCGTGTACCAGTTGTTGCGGGTCGAGAATGGTGGACAGGTTGCGGCTGACCTCGGAGCTGATTTGCAGCATGCGGGTGCGCTCTTGCACCTGGCTTTCCAGCGAACCGAACATGCTTTTCAATTGGGAGGCCATGCCGTTGAAGGCATTTGCCAGGGTGCCGATTTCGTCACCGCGGTTGATATTGACATGCTGGTTCAGGTCGCCGCCAGACATTTTCTCGGCTGCCAGGGTAAGCTCTTCAACCGGTTTGAGTGTGCTACGGATGAGGACCCAGGCGGCAAGCAGAGTCAGGGCTAATGCGATGATGATGCCGGTCAGGTTGGTCTGGCGGGCAGTGGTCTGAGCTGCCAGAACTTCTCGGGCGGTCTGCTGGATGACGACGCCGTGGCCACTTTCCAACTGGTCGACGTAGGAATACCATTCCACGCCGTTTTCATCGGCGAAGGTGTATAACCCGCGGCCACCTTCACGCATAAACTTCACCGGAGGGTACTGGCTGTAATCGCGCAGCTCGGTGGTTAAAGTCGAGTCAGGATGGGCGATCAGATAACCATCTGGGTCGATAATATAGGAGAAACCGGTTTCGCCCAGTTTGCTGACGTTGATGCCGGAGGCGACGTCGGTGATTTCGGTGGCGAAGGAGACAACCTGAATGACGTAGCCTTCGACGTTGTACACCGGGGCGGCGTAAATGACCGCCGGGCGCTGAGTGGTTCGACCGATGACGCTTTCAATGGCAACCGGCGTTCCCCCCGCAGCCGCTTGGAAGTAAGCCCGGTCACCGTAACTGGTCAGTTCTTTTCGGTCGTTGCGGGCGGTGTCCATTCCGGTCAAGTCCATGGTATGGATCAGGTATAGCTGGGGGAAGGCTTCGCCAACCGACACCAGGAAGGGCTCTTGCAAGGGGGCCGCCAGGCTGCGGATCTGAGAAGAATTAGCCAGGTAGGTGATCATCTGGTTGTTGAAGTTTAGCCAGATTCTCAAGCTGGTGAGCACGGCCTGGTTGGTTTGCTGGAGTTGTTGGTTGGATTGCACCTGCATGGCGACCTGCACGCGCTGGCCAACGATGGCTGTAGCCACAAAGAAAATGGGCATGGTGATGAGCGCGATGAGGAGAATGAGGCGCGTGTTGAGGTGCATGTGACGGAAAAATTCTCCCAACCCGCGACGGCGGGGCTTTTCCTGTTGAGCAGTATTTTGAGCGGGATTGTGTAAATCGGTCATACCAACTCCTTATTCTTGCTCTTCATGGGAGCCAAGTTTGACGGAGACTTTGGGAACATTGAGCGCGCGGCCCAATTCTCGCGCGGCCACCTTGAGGGCTTCATCGGCGGAATTGGTGCGCTGGATGCGCTGGCTGATGGAGGTGAGTAGGGCTTCACGGTCGGCGCGTTGTTGGGCGCGGACAAAGGTGCGGGCGTTCTGCAAGCCGATGGCAACCTGTGAGCCAATGGCCTGGAGCATATCGGCGTCGGTCTGGTTCAAGCCGTCTGCACGGTTTTGCTGAACATCCAAGACTCCGATGACATCTCCACCGAAGGTGAGGGGGACGGCCAGTTCAGAGCGGGTCTCGGGCAGGAGAGGGTTGGCCACCCAACCTTCGGCCTGAGTCACGTCGGAGACCAGCACTGGGGAGGCAGTGGATGCGGCCTGACCCACCAGACCCTGACCGGGCGCCAGGCGGTGCCCGCGGGCCAGCATAGTTTGACCGGCTTCACCGGTGCCGCCGGCCATGACCATTTCGCGGGTGACTTCGTCCAGCAGGTAAATGTGGACGTGGTAATAATTAAAGGCGGACTGGAGCTGTTCTACCACTTCTTTGACCAGTTGGCTGGGGTCCAAAATGGTGGACAAGCGCCGGCTTACATCCGCGGAGGTGGCCAGGGCTTTGGTGCGCTCTTCAACGCGCTGCTCCAGGCTGCCGACCATCTCGTCTAGTTGGGCGGTCATGCTGTTGAAGGTTCCGGCTAGAGAGCCAATCTCATCTTTCGATTCCACTTTGGCGCGCCGGCGCAGGTCACCCGCAGCGACCTGATCGGCTACCGTGGCCAGGCGGGAGATTGGGCCGACGAAAGCCGAGGCTGCTACAAAGGCGAGGATGATGACGAGGATGCCCAGGCCGATGGCTGCCAGGATGATGAAGCGGGTGATTTGGGAAGCCGCCTGTTGGGTTTCCTCAAGGCTTTGATGAATGACGATCGTCCATCCCAGTTGGTCGAGCAGAGCCTGATAATCTGAGTAGGGAGAAGAAACCGGTTGAATGCTCACCAGGACTGGACGCCCGCTGTAATAAGTCGTCCCGTAATCGCCTGTTATGGCGTTCAAAGCGGCGGTATCTTCACTGCTCATGGAATAGACACCCGCTTCGGTACTATATATTAAAGCATTGTCAAAGACCAGATCGGCCTGGCCGGTTTGACCTAAGCGGATAGATTCCACCAGGTTTGCATAGCGGCTGATGTCGACCGTGGCGCGCAACACACCGATGACTTCGTCGCTTGTGTGAGAGTGGATGGGAACAGCAATGATGCTGCCCAATTTTGAGATACTGGCGTCCCATGCCGGTTGTTCAATAAATATGTTGCCATTGCCGCCGTTGTAGGCCCTCTGCCACCAAACTTCATCCGCCTGGTAATAGTCTGAAGTACGGTCGGTGGAGGCTACCACAGCGCCGAATTTGTTGGTGACAAAAACCTCGACGAAAGAGGGAAAGGCGTTCTGAAAATCCTCTAGCTCAAACACCAGGCGGTGCTTGGTCACTTCGACGACCAGCGGGTCGTCGTCGGGGGCGGTGGCCCACTGAATGTCGAGGGTTAACATCTCACCTACATCGGAAGTGCCGCGGACGTTGCCTTCCATCACCGCAGTTTGGACCGGGTCGTTGAGGGCGAGGGTACGGAGGGTGTCGATGTCGTCTTCCAGGGTGAAGGCGATCTGGCTGCCTGTGGATTGGGATAGCGAAGCCAGACCCTGGCCCACACGGTCGTTGATTTCGGTGGAGGTGAGGCCGACAGAGGTATAACCCACGACAATAATGGCTAGCAACGCAATGCCCAAGAAGGCGATGAGCAATTTGGTGCGGATGGAAAAATCGCGGAACTGGCGGATGATCAGGAGGAAAAAGATGATCCCTAAAACAGCCACGAAGATGTTGACGACCGTGACAGAAGTGGCTTTCGCAAACCGCTCCGTAAGCGCGAATTGATCAACCAGAAGAGAGAAGACGCCCGACACAATGCCCAGGGCGATGAAAGAGGCTGCCCGGCGTCCTTGGAGCGCACGGCTAGCCGCCAGGGTTGCGGAGAAAATCGTGAACAGGAGGATTTGAAAGCCGATACCGCCGAACAGGAAGGATATGGTTGACAGGAGAACCAACCAGCCAATTCCACTGATCCACATACCTGTATCAGGTTTATTGCGGTGGATGATGAAGATGCCAATCAGGTTAGCAACCAACGCAAAAGAGGTGAAGCCCAGCAATACGTATAAGTGGGTGACTGGGGTCAAGGTAATGTTGTAGATCAAGAAGCCCAGTAGGAAAATTTCAGAGATTAAGAAAAGTAACGCCACCTGGAGCGCGCGGCTTGTCTGAGGGGTTAATCTTTTCGTTCGAGTTCTTGAAGTTTTATTCATATTCAACTCTCCTGTTTTCGCGCATGCTTGCAGCTTCTACAAACCGTTGCAACCCTGATGCCTGCATACGCTGCGCCGGTTGGTTGTAAAGCCTACCTCTGGCGAGTGCCAAAGCGCTTGTTTCAACATAATTGTGTTCCATCGTTTTGTGCGTCATTGGTTGTTTGTTCTTTTTGCCCCCATGATGATTTTAATTTCCGCGTTTGTGGGCACAAACAATCCACTATCAAGATAATTGTAAGTAACAACCCCGGCGTTTACAACGGGCCGGGGCTGTGCTCTTAAGGGATTGTAAGGTCTAGCGGGGCTTTGTAAGGTTGTGGAAAGGTTTATCCCACGGAAATGGCGGACTTCGTCGCGCCGATTGCCAATAGCCTTACTCGACGGGGGGAGCGATGATTTGGGAGAGTTGGGCGGTGGATTGCAGGACGCAATGCGCGCCTGCCCGGCGCAATTCGCGCTCGTCGCCAAAGCCGCACAACACGCCTACGGTTTGAGCGCCGGCGGCAAGCCCGGCACGGATGTCGACGGTGGTGTCGCCGATCATGAGCACTTCGTGGGGTTGGACACCCATCTGCCCGGCTGCCCAAAGAATGGGGTGGGGGTAGGGTTTGGTGTATTCGCAGGTTTGGGAGGTGGCAATGCTTTGAAAGAGCCCGCGCAGTTCAAAGTGATCGAGGAAGGCCAGGGTTGTGGCCTGGTCGCGCGCGCTGACCACCGACATGGGGAAGCGAGGGTGGAGGGCTAGAAGGGTCTCTTGCACCTGGGGGATGATGGCAAATTTGTGCGGGGCGCGGCGCGGGCGACGGCGAGCATACCAGTTGACCAGGCGGGCCAGGTCGTCATCCAGCCGAGCCCAATCGAGGGCCTGGTAAGCCAGGTTGCCCGGCGATTCGGCGGCCATGATGGCCCAGCGGGCAAAGCGCTGGGGGGAGTGGTTGGGGAACAGAAAGCGGAACGGCTTGAGCCAGCCGGCCAGCTTGGCTGTCCACAGGTCGTCGGTGTCGCTGAGGGTGCCGTCGACGTCGAAGCAGAGGGCTTTGATGCGGCTCAGGTCAAGGGTCACTGATCTTCTCCATCCCCAGCGGGGGCGGCGGGTCCTTCGATTTCCTCAATGGCTTCGAGGGGGGTAGCGCCGCCAAAGCTGACTCGCAGGAGACCGGGCAGGTAGCGGTCGAGGGTGTGCACGCAGGGATAGATGGTGTTGCGGATCATGCCGGGGGTCAACGGTTCATCCTCAAAGTTCAAGCTGCTTTTATAGCGCACCTCGCCATCGGAGTAATCCATCTCCAGGTTGCCGATGCGCATTCCATAATTGGCGCGCGTGATGAACTCGGAGGCAGCCGAGCGCACCTCCTCAGGCACTTTGATGGGAGCGACCGCGTAGAAGAGGAATTCTTCCAGGTCGGGGTGGATGATGGCGTAACAGCGCAGGTCACCGTTGCGACCGGTGAAGCCCATGGTGAAGGCATATTTGCCTTCCATGCGCCGCGGGTACCATTCATCTTCTTTCAGGTAATCGCCGAGCGTTTGGAAGGCCAATATCCCATTGGGATTGGAAGATTGCGCGCCGGCATCTTGTGGGATTTGGCTGTCATCGGATGGGGTCATGGTGCTTTTCCCGAACAGTGAGAATTAATTGTTCTGAACGAAATCGATTGCGTAGAGCGCGTCAGGGTATCCGGGGCGCTGGGCAAGGGCTGCATTAAACGATTGTAATGCCTGGAGGTCTTTTCCTTGGCGGTAGTAGGCCCATCCTTGCCAGAGCAGGGCTTCTTCGGAGTTGTCGGTGATGCGCAAGGCGTAGTCGACCAGGGTGGTCAGTTCTTCGTTGCGGTTGGTGCGGAAGTAGGCGATGAAGGGGCCGAATTGGTAACGCAACATGCGGTTGGGGAGGCCGAGTTTGCGGGCCTGGTCGTAGGACTCGGCAGCTTCCTTATACCGTTCGAAGTACACTTGATTGGTGCCCAGGTTGAACCAGGCGTACTTGTTTGAGGGGGTTTTCTCTGTTTCCGATTTGGCGACTTCGAGAGCTTTGCGGCGGTTGGTGTCCAAATCCCAATCTTCGCCGATGATGCTCTTGACCGCGTCGGTTTGATCGGGCGTATAGAGGACCATATAAACGCGGTTGAAGCTCTGCCAACTGCGGTCCAAATCCTGGTAGGGGATGTGGCGATCCGGACCCAGGTAGGAGTCCTGCGCATTGAAATATTGCAGGTCGTCATTGTAGCCGGTGACGAGCAGGTAGTGGCCCGACCAGCCGTCATCGCCGGCGTAGGAAGCGGCGAGGTTGATGGATTCTTCGATCATCACCGGAATGCCGGCTGCAATGAAGCGTTTGAGCATTTCGGTGCTGCCGTTCACGCGGTATTCGGCGTTCAGCCAGCCGGTGTGGGTGCGGACAAAGTATTGCAATTCGTCGATGTTGACGTTTTTGTCTTGCTCGTTGGGCCGGATAATCTTGTCGATATCTGCCTGGTTGCCCGACCAGCCGAACATGCGCAGGTGCAGGGCCAGGGTGGCGGGGCCGCAGTTATTGGCGGTCTGCTTCTCGTACTCGGGCGGGGTGAGGGTGACGACGTTGGGGATGGCGGTGGGCGTGAGGG
>JAEXTI010000233.1 GCA_023406965.1 Chloroflexota bacterium | reverse complement strand
GAAGCATTAATGAGTAGAATAGTTAAGGAAGGTTAATTACCCTATGCGTCTGCTCCACAATGCCCACATCCACACCCTCAACCCCGCCCAACCGGTCGCTACGGCCATCGCTGTTGACCAAGGGCGCATTCTTGCCGTTGGCAGCAGCCAGGAACTGCTGGCTGAGTTTTCTGAACGCGCCGCCTGTGAAGACATGCGCGGCCTCACGCTTTGGCCCGGGCTGACCGACTCGCACCTGCACCTCGAACATTACGCCTTCAGCCTGCAAATGATCGACGCCGAAACCACCTCTCGTGACGAATGTCTGCGCCGGGTGGCGGAGCGCGCCCAAACCACCGCCCCGGGGCAATGGATCCGCGGGCACGGATGGAATCAAAACGTCTGGCCCGAGGGCTTTGGCTCCGCTGCCGACCTGGATGCCGTCGCGCCGGATCACCCGGTTTACCTGACAGCCAAATCACTGCACTCCTCTTGGGCCAACAGTGTCGCGTTGCGTCTGGCCGGCATCACAGCCGCCACGCCCGACCCCGAAGGCGGGCAGATCGTCCGTGACGGCCAAGGCCGCCCCACCGGAATCCTGCTCGAATCTGCCATGGCATTGGTAGGCAGCATCATTCCAGCTCCAACCGTTGCCGAAACCGCCCGGGCCATCCACGAGGCCCTGCCCCGCCTGTGGCAGATGGGTCTTACCGGCGTCCACGATTATGACGGCGCGCGCTGCTTCGCTGCCCTGCAAATCCTGGATCAAACCGCCGATCTGCGCCTGCGAGTAGTAAAAAGCATCCCCCACGAAAACCTGCCCCTGGCAGTGCAACTGGGCTTGCGCTCCGGTTTTGGCAGCGATCAACTGCGCATTGGCTCTGTCAAGCTTTTTGCCGATGGCGCCTTGGGTCCCCAAACTGCTGCCATGTTGCAGCCTTACGAGGGCGGCAGCGCCAACACCGGCATGTTGCTTCTGGACAACGAGCAAATCTTTGAGGCCGGTCGACAGGCCGCCGCGGGCGGTTTGAGCCTGGCTATCCACGCCATCGGCGACCGCGCCAACCACGAAGTCCTCCTGGCCTATGCCCATCTGCGCGAGTACGAGCAGCAGCAAGGCCTGCCCGCCCTGCGCCACCGCATCGAGCATGTACAGGTGCTCCATCCTCAGGATTACACCCGCCTGGCCGAACTGGGCGTGATTGCTTCCGTCCAGCCCATCCACGCCACTTCCGACATGCACATCGCCGACCGCTTCTGGGGCGTGCGATCCGCCGGAGCTTACCCCTTCCGCCCCCTGCTGGAAAGCGGCGCCAACCTTGCCTTCGGCTCCGATGCCCCCGTCGAGTCGCCCAACCCCTTCGTGGGATTGCACGCCGCCGTCACGCGGCGCCGCAGCAACGGCGACCCCGGCCCTGAGGGCTGGTACCCGGCCCAGCGCCTGGCCCTCGAACAGGCCCTCGATGGCTACACGACAGGAGCAGCCTTTGCCGCCGGCCGGGAGAACGAGCTTGGCCGCCTGGCTCCAGGCTTCCTCGCCGATCTCATCGTTTTACCGGTTTCTCCCTTTGATCTCCCGCCTCATAACCTCCACAGCATAACCCCGTCGGCAACCATGTTTGCTGGCGAATGGGTTTGGAAAGCGAAGGATTGGTGACCATGTCCAATCAAAACACCATCCCAATCGGCAGAACGAATCCCCTGGCCATGACGCCCGAAGCCCTGGTCCCCCGCCTGGGCGATTATCTGGTCGAAAAGGGCCAGATCACCGCCGAAGACCTGAAGCGCGCCCTGGAATACCAGGAACAACTCCGTCACAGTGAGCAGCCGCCCGTTTTGGGCGACATCCTCATTGACCTGGGCATCATCACCCGCCGCGAGCGCGACAGAGCTATCACCGAATTGTGGATCCAATACCGTTCTGCGCTCACCGAAGCCAACCGGGTGCTGGAAGAGCGCGTCAAAGAACGCACCGCCGACCTTGAAACGGCCCTGGAACAGCTTTCTACGCTGAACGAACTTAAATCCAACCTGGTTGCCAACATCTCCCACGAACTACGCACCCCCCTGACCCATCTCAATGGCTACCTGGAGTTGCTGTGCAATGGGGATTTCGGCCCGCTCAACGAGCAGCAGCGCAACATTCTCGGCATCGTTCAGCGTTCATCCGAGCGCCTGGGCCACCTGATCGAAGATCTGATCCTCTTCTCGGTCAGCGAAAAGGATCAAATCTACCTGCACATCCAACCCACCAATCTGCGCGAAATTTGCGCATCGGTCGAAAAACGGAACCAGAGCCGGGCGCAAGAGCAAAAGATCAAATTAACCGTCGACGAACCCAAAGAGGGTATCCTGGTAGATGCGGATTTTGAGAAAATCACCTGGGTACTCATGCAATTGCTCGACAACGCCTTCAAATTCACAGCGCCTGGCGGAGAAGTGAGTTTGAAAGCCGAAATGGACGGCAGTTTCATCAAACTGCAAGTACTGGATTCTGGCATCGGCATCCCCGCGGAGCAAATCGAGCAGATCTTCGAACCCTTCTACCAATTGGATGGCAGTTCTACCCGCAGAGCAGGAGGAACAGGGCTGGGCCTGGCTTTGGCTCGCCGCATCGTCGAAGCGCATGGCTCCGTGATTCACGTCCACTCCGAATTGAACAAAGGCAGCCGCTTTAGCTTCTTACTGCGCATCCATCAAGAACCGTCTACTCGCGCCGATGCGAAGGGTCATGGAGGAAGCGCATGACCATCCTCGATCCAACCACCATCGCCGTCACAACTGACCATCTCTATCAGATTAGCCAGATCGTGACGCGCACCTCGGATTGGAACGAAGCGCTGAATGAAATTATCCCAACCATCCGCCAGATTATCATCTTTGATAACCTGGCGGTATACATATCGGACCCCATCACCCACCAATTGGAAGTGATGTACGCCCGGGCCGTGGGTCGTGGGCGAGCCGCCGAAGCCGACATCGCCTGGGGTGAGAGCTTTGCCAACTGGATTGTGGACCACCCCCAAACCGCTGTGCGCGAACCGGATGATGCCCAGTCTTCTGACCGCTTGAAGCGACCCTATCTTCTCGGAATCCCTCTGACCGTTGGCGAGCGGCATCTGGGCGCTGTCATCTTCATCCGTTTTGGCGGGCCGCCCTTCAGCCCGCAATACATTAAGCTGGCCGAATTCATCACCCAGCAAATTGGTCTGCTGGTGGAATACCAGAACCTGCAGCGCGCTTACGAAAACCTGGAAGCCCAAAGCGCTGAGACTCGCCTGCAGGAAGATTTCATCTCCACCATCACCCACGAACTGCGCACCCCGTTGGGTTTCATCAAAGGCTATTCAACCACCCTTCTGCGAGCCGATACCACCTGGGAACCGGAAACACAGTTGGAGTTCCTGCGCATCATCGACCAGGAAACCGACCGTTTGCAAGAGCTAATCGAGAACTTGCTGGACTCGGCCCGCTTGCAAAGCGGTACGCTCAAGATGGATTTTCAAGCTGCTCGCCTCGATCTCATCATCAAAGCCGCCGCCGAGCGCTGCACCATTCAGGAGCCCGGTTTTACAATCAAGCTGGTCACCGAAGGGCCACCCTCGACCATCGAGGGAGATCCCAAGCGTTTGCGCCAGGTCTTCGAAAACCTGTTCACCAACGCCATCAAGTATGCGCACGGCTGCGATGTTTCGGTTAGAATCAGACCAGAACAAGCCGGCTTTTTAATTGAGATCGAGGATTCCGGTCCCGGCATTCCGCTGCGCTATCTTCCCTATTTATTTGAGCGCTTCTTCCGCAATCCCGATAACTCTCCCGCCATTCACGGCACCGGCCTGGGATTGTTCATCTGCAAGAAGATTATCCTGGCCCACCGGGGGCGAATATCGGTATCCTCAGAAATTGGTGAAGGCACGACGTTCCATATCTGGCTGCCCAAATTGCACGAAAGGACAGGCATCACGAAGGAATTGGAGGAATGACGGATGGCAACGCATATTCTTGTTGTAGACGATGAAGCCCGTTACTTACACCTGGTAAAAGTCAATCTTGAAGCCGCGGGGTACGTGGTTACGACCGCCAGCAACGGAGAAGAAGCCCTGGAGCTGGTTTCCAGCCATGCCCCCGACCTGATCATCCTGGACGTGATGATGCCGCGCCTGGACGGGTTCACCACCTGCGAGCGCATTCGCCAGTTCTCCAGCGTGCCCATCATCATGCTCACCGCCAAAGGCGAGGAACAAGATCGCGTCCGAGGGCTGAACGTCGGCGCCGATGATTATGTGGTCAAGCCCTTCTCCGCCACCGAATTGATTGCCCGCGTGCGGGCTGTGCTGCGCCGCGCTCAAAACGCCGAAGGCGACACCCAAAACCGCTTCTTCACCCACGAAAACCTGAAAATAGACTTCGCTCGGGCGGAGGTCTGGAAAGACGAGAAACCCGTCTTCCTTTCAGCCACCGAATACCGCCTGCTCATACAATTTGCCCATCATGTGGGCCACGTCCTCTCGGCTGAAGAACTGCTCACCGCTGTGTGGGGCGGCCAGTACCGCGATGACAAAGAAATACTCTGGGTCAGCATCGCCCGCCTGCGCCAAAAGCTCGAGGATAATCCCCACAGCCCCCAGCATATTGTCACCCGTTCAGGCCTGGGCTACTTAATGCCGCCGCTTGAAAAGGATTCTAACGAAAGGGTCTCATAATGGTTACGCAATACGACGATAAAGGCAAAATATTTACACAGGTAGTTTCAAAACGTCCGGTCTCGGTCATCGTTCAAACCACCCTGCAGCGCATTCAAGGCACGCTGCACGTGCGCCCATCCGAGCGGATCATCGACGAATTGAATATGTCTCAGAAGTTCGTCGCCCTCACCGACGGCCAAATCCTGGATGAATCTGGTGCCGTTTTGCATCAATTCGCTTTTCTTTCCGTCAACCTCGAGCAGATCGTCTGGGTGATTCCCGCCGATGAGTTGAAGGCAGAATAGGTGAACTATGAATAACCCAGGATTAGGTCCGCGCCAGGCCGAATTAAACAAACTGCGCGATTTTCTGATGGGTCAGGTATCGCGCGAAATGGAAGGACAGGCGATTCAGGGGGACGATCGACGCAAAGCCGTCAGCCAACTGCTCTTGCAGGCTTATCAAAACACGCGGGTGCAGTTGCCCAATACCATCCGCGACCAGCTTTTCCACGAGATACTGGATGAGCTGCTGGGTTTTGGGCCACTTCAACCGCTACTTGATGACCCCGATGTCTCTGAAATCATGGTCAACGGTCCCAAAAATATTTACATTGAGCGCAAAGGCAAGCTGACCAAGACCAACATCACCTTCGAGGACGACCCTGCGGTGGTTCGCATCATCGAGAAAATTATCCTGCCCCTGGGTCGCCGGATCGACGCGGACAGCCCCACGGTCGATGCCCGCCTCCCCGATGGATCGCGCGTCAATGCCGTCATTGCCCCCTGCGCCATCGATGGCCCCTCCATCACCATCCGCAAGTTCCAAAAGAACAAGCTCAGTGTGCAACAGCTCATCCAATACGGCTCGCTCACGCAGAACATGGCCGATTTCATTCGCGCATGCGTCATCTCCCGCCTGAACATCATCATTTCCGGTGGCACCGGCTCTGGAAAAACCACCTTGCTGAATGTGCTGTCCAGCTTTATTCCCGAGGACGAACGCATTGTAACCATTGAGGACGCCGCCGAGCTGAAACTCCTCCAGGAGCACGTCCTGCGCATGGAGACCAAACCACCCAATTCTGAGGGCAGGCACGGTGTCACCATCCGCGACCTGGTCAAAAACTCGCTGCGCATGCGCCCCGATCGCATCATCGTTGGTGAATGTCGCGGCGGCGAAGCCCTGGATATGCTTCAGGCCATGAACACCGGCCACGACGGCTCGCTCACCACCCTGCACGCCAACACCCCCCGCGATGCCCTCTCCCGGCTGGAAACCATGAGCTTGATGTCCGGCATGGATTTACCCATCAAGGTCTTGCGCGAGCAAATTGCCTCAGCCATCGATCTCATCGTTCAGCAAACCCGCTTGAAGGATGGCAGCCGCAGGGTCACCGCCATCACCGAAGTCGCCGGCATGGAAGGCGATACCGTGGTGCTAACCGATATCTTTAAGTTTGAACAGACCGGCGTGGCGCAGGACGGAAAAGTGCTCGGCGATTTGAAACCCACCGGCATTCGCCCGTTGTTTACCCCGCGCCTCGAAGCTTCCGGCTTCAAGCTTGGTCCCGAAGTCTTCGGCGCCAACCTTGCCGACATCCTCGGTAGTAACCGCCGCCGCTAATGAAAGGGGTCAAAAAATGAGCAATCTGCGCCAAATCACACAGATCCGCAAGCGCAAACTGGGCATTCTCATTCTGGACAGCCGCCGGGCCGCCCGCCGCACCATTGAAGAGTGTGCTGAAGCTTTAGGCGTGCCCCCCGAGAAATTCCAGGCATACGAGGCAGGCCAGGAGTCGCCTTCCTTGCCCCAATTGGAGTTGCTCTCGTTGTACCTGAACATCCCCCTCGATCATTTTTGGGGCAAGCAGGCACTTTCGACCGCCACTTCGGCCCCCATGCTCGAAGAACGCGAGCGCATGGTCATGCTCCGCAACCGCGTGATTGGCGCTTCTCTGCGCCTGGCCCGCACCAACGCCAAACTCTCCCTGTCCGAATTTGCCGAAAAGACCGGGCTGCCCGAAGAAACCCTCAAGCAGTACGAGCTGGGGGCCGCGGGCATCCCCACGCCCGATCTGGAAGCCATCTGCCTGGCATTGGATGTCCCCCTCAGCACCTGCTTTGACCAACACGGTCCCATTGGCAAGTGGCGCAACCAGCAAGAAACCATCCAGAAATTCCTTGACCTGGAACCCGACGCGCAGCATTTCGTTACCCAGCCGGTCAACCGCCCCTACCTGGAGCTGGCCCGCCGGTTGAGTGAGTTGAATGTAGAAAAACTGCGCGCCGTTGCCGAAGGTTTACTCGAGATTACCTTCTAATGAACGAAACGCTCACCCCCCAACAATTGGACAAAGAGGGCCAGACGGCCTTTCGAGCCGGTCGGTACAGCGAAGCCGCGGCTGCCTTTGAACGCGCCGTAGCCGGGTTCACCGCTGCCGGTGATGCGCTGGGCGCCGCCGAAGCCGCCAACAACCGCAGCGTGGCCTTGCTGAAGGCAGGCGACGCCGCTGGAGCGCTGCAAGCCGCTACCGGCACCGAGGCCGTTTTCGCAGCCGCCGCCGACCCCAAACGCCAGGGAATGGCCTGCGCCAACCAAGCCGCCGCCCTGGAAGCATTGAATCGCCCCGAAGAAGCCCTGGAATGGTACGGACGCTCTTCCGATCTGCTCAAACAAGCCGGCGAGAAAGAGTTCCGAGCCATTGTGCTGGAAAGCATCACGAACCTGCAACTGCGCACCGGCAAGCAACTCCAAGCCCTGGCCAGCATGGATGCGGCCCTGGAAAACAAACCCCGCCTGAGCTTCAAAGACCGCCTGCTGAAGAAACTGCTCAAAACGCCCCTGGATATGCTGCGCCGCAAGGAATGAGCCCAACTCCTTCTCCTTATGGTCTGCGCCCCGCCCACCCTGAGGACCGGCTGCTGCTCTCCAGGTTTCTCAACAGTTCATCCTACTCACACCGCCACCTCGACTGGCGCGAACCGCTGGAATGGCTGGGCCGCCAGCCGTTCGTGATCCTCGAGAAAAACCATGAGGTGCAGGCCATTCTAAGCTGTCCCGCCGAACCGCTAGAGGTGGCCTGGGTGCGCATCTTTGCTGCCGGGGGCAGCCTTTCGCCCGCCTGGGCCTGGAACATGCTCTTCGAGCGCGCCATCGCCACGCTTTCGGCGGCCCCGGTCAAACCAACCCTGGTCTCGCTCAGTTTACAGGATTGGTTTGCCGACATGCTGCTGGCTAACCGCTTCACCCATCACCAGGACATCGTCGTCCTGGCTTATGATGACCGCCCGCCCGCTGCGCTCCAGCTTGACGACGGGCTGGTCATTCGCGAGATGCACACCCCCGATCTGCCCGCCGTGGTAGATTTGGACAATGCCGCCTTCGAGACCATCTGGCGCATGTCTGAAAGTGACATCACCCGCGCCTACGAAAAAAGCACCCACAAGACCGTTGCTCTTCTGGATGATCAAATTATCGGCTATCAGATGAGCGCCTTGAGTGGTTTTTCGGCCCACCTGGCCCGTCTGGCGGTGGCGCCTGCCTTCCAGCACCGCCGCATCGGCTACCGCCTGCTGCAAGAACTGCTCGATCACTTCATCAATGTGCAGGGCACCTGGGGAGTCACCCTCAACACGCAAGATACCAACTACGCCTCCCTGGCCCTCTACCAGCAGGTTGGATTCCGCCTGACCGGCGAGCGCTTCCCCGTGTTCGTCTACCCATATTGAGGCTCTGCGAATCGGCGTGGTGAGACCCGCATTTTTAGGTGTTTTGGTGGGGGGGGGCCCCTGACACCCCCAAAAA
>JAEXTI010000227.1 GCA_023406965.1 Chloroflexota bacterium | reverse complement strand
CTCCCCCGAAAATTGTAATGAATTGTTAATGTCCCGCGGGTTGACTAGACAACCAAGCGGATGTACAATCGCCCCATCCTCATTCAAAGGATGGCCCCTTTTTGATTCTTGAAACCGCAATTATCCGTTTTATCGTCCGCCCCCGCGAGAGCGGTGACCCGCGTTCCCGCGGTTACCTCGCCGATGCCCACGCCCTGGGCTTCGAGCGCATCGACGGTCTGGCCTGCCAGGACCTCTACTTTATCGAAGGGGACCTGCTCCCCGCCGACCTGGATGCCCTGGGCCAAAAACTGCTCAGCGACCCCGTCACCGAGATGGTGGAATGGCACCTCGCCGGGCCAGGCGGGACCGCCCCGGCAGGCGAGCACCTCGTAGAGGTGGCGCTGCGGCCGGGGGTCACCGACCCGGTAGCCGAACAGATCGTTCGCGCCGCTGGGGTACTCAAAATCAAGGGGGTAAAGCGCGCCTCGACAGGGTTGCGCTTTTTGATTAAAGGGCGGGATATCACCCCCGCCGACCTCGACCTGCTGGCCCGCCGCCTGCTGTCCAACGCCGTTATCCAGCGCTACGCCTTGAGCGAGATCGAACCCCACTTTCCCTCCGCCGCCGAAGCCTCGGCCCAGGTGGAGACCCTGCGCGTGCGCGGCTGCACCGATGCAGAACTGCTGGCACTCTCCAACGAGCGCCGCGCCGCCCTCGACCTGGCCGAGATGAAAGCCGTCCAGGCTTACTGCGAGTCTGAAGGCCGCGACCTGACCGACATCGAGTTCGAGGCCATTGCCCAAACCTGGAGCGAGCACTGCGTTCACAAAACCTTCAAGGCCCTGGTGGATATCGACAACTACGCCGCTTTGAGCGACGAGATGAAGGCTCACTATCCCGCGCCCCAGGTCAACAACCTGATGAAAACCTACCTCAAGGCCGCCACCGATCAAATCGCCGCGCCCTGGGTACTCTCGGCCTTTGTCGACAACGCCGGCATCCTCGAGTACGACGGTGTGAACGAAATTTCCTTCACGGTCGAGACCCACAACCCCCCCTCCGCCATCGCGCCCTTCGGCGGTGCCAACACCGGCGTCGGCGGCGTGATCCGCGACGTGCTGGGCGTTTCGGCCAAGCCCGTGGCTGCCACCGATGTGCTCTGCTTCGGCCCTCAGGATTTACCCTTCTCGCAGCTTCCCGAGGGTGTCCTTCATCCCCGGCGCATCTTCTCCGGCGTGGTGGCAGGCGTGCAGGATTACGGCAACAAAATCGGCCTGCCTACCGTCAACGGCTCCATCCTCTTCGACCCCGGCTTCACCTCCAATCCGCTGGTCTTCTGTGGCTGCGTGGGCATTGCCCCCCTGGGCCGCCATCCTCGCGCCGCCCAGCCCGGTGATCGGGTCATCGTCATCGGCGGGCGCACCGGGCGCGACGGCCTGCGCGGGGCCACCTTCTCTTCCATGACTATGGACGCTCAAACCGGCGAGGTGGCGGGCGCTTCGGTGCAAATCGGCGCGCCGGTCACCGAAAAAGGCCTCATCGAGGTGGTGCTGCGCGCTCGCGACCTGGGCCTGTATACCGCCATCACCGACTGCGGCGCGGGCGGCCTGTCCTCGGCGGTTGGCGAGATGTCCTCCATCCTTGGCGCCGACGTGGAACTGCGCCACGTCCCGCTCAAGTACCCCGGCCTGGCTCCCTGGGAAATCTGGCTCTCCGAAGCCCAGGAACGCATGGTGCTGGCGGTGCCGCCCGCCTCTTTGCCCGCCCTGCAAGCCATTTGCGACACCTATGATGCCGAACTGACCGACATCGGTCACTTCACCGGCGATGGCCGCCTGGTGGTGCGCTACGAGGGCCGCCCGGTGCTCAACCTGGCCGAAGCCTTCTTGCACGACGGCATCCCCCAGCGCCGCCTGAAAGCCGTTTTGCCCACGGAGGAAGCTCGCCCCGCTCAACAACCCGGCGGAGTCGACCTGGAACCCGGCCCGGCCTTGTTGCAATTGCTGGCCCACCCCAACATCGCCTCCAAGTCCCGCGTGGTGCGCATCTACGATCACGAGGTGCAGGGCGGCACGGTGGTCAAGCCCCTCACCGGCGCGAAAAATGACGGCCCTTCCGATGCCACCGTGCTGCGCCCGCTGGGCACGGTCGGCCCGCGCGCCATGGTGCTCTCCTCGGGTGTCAACCCCGAATTCGGCAAGCTAGATGCCTACCGCATGGCCCTTTCGGTCATCGACGAGGCCGTGCGCAACGCGGTGGCCTGCGGCGCCGACCCGGCCCGCATCGCCATCCTGGATAACTTCTGCTGGGGCGACCCCAGGCGCCCCGAAACGCTGGGCAGCCTGCTGGAGGCCGGGCGCGGCTGCTACGAAGGGGCTTTGCTCTTCGGCGCGCCCTTCATCTCCGGCAAAGACTCGCTCAACAACGAGTACCTGGCCACCGACGGTCTGCGCCACGCCATCCCGCCCACCCTGCTCATCTCGGCCATGGGTGTCATGCAAGACCTGTCCATTGCCGTGACAATGGATCTCAAGGAACCGGGCAATTTCCTCTATCGCGTGGGAGCCTTTGACCCCCGCCTGGGCGCAGCGCACTACCGCCTGATCGGCGGTGCCGCGCAGGATGCCGAAGTGCCCCCCCTCGACCCGCTCACCCCCCAGGTCTACGCCCAGATCCACCGCGCCATGCAAGACCGCCTGGTGCGCGCCTGCCACGACCTGAGCGAAGGCGGAGTGGCGGTGGCTGCCGCAGAAATGTGCATTGGTGGGCGGCTGGGTATGCAGCTCAACCTGCCTGAAGGCGAAAGCCCCCTGATGTTGTTCGGCGAAACCAACGGCTGCCTGCTGGTCGAGGTGCGCCCTGCCGATGCTTCGGCTTTCGAAGCCTTGCTGGCGGGGCTGCCCTGTGAATGGGTGGGCACGGTCCTGGCTGAGCCCCTCCTGCGCCTCGATGGCGTGGCCGAGCTGCCCGTCTCTGCCCTGGTCGAGGCCTTCAATGGAGGTGCCCAATGACCCGCCCCAACGTCCTCATCCTGCACGCCACCGGCACCAATCGCGATCTCGACGTAGCCGAGGCCATCGAAATGGCCGGCGGCGCGCCCCATATCATGCCCCTCAACCAACTGCGGGCCGAGCGCACCGCCTGGAGCGATTTCCAGATGCTCGTGCTGCCCGGCGGCTTTGCCCATGCCGATGCGCTGGGTGCGGGTAAAATCCTGGCCATCGATCTCAATTCTTACTTTTCCGACCAGGCCCAGGCTTTTGTCGAGCAGGGCAAGCCCGTCATCGGCATTTGCAACGGCTTCCAAACGCTGGTCAAGGCCGGGCTCCTGCCGGGCGCCATTCACGGCCGCGCCACCCTCACCTTCAACCGTGGCGGCCACTTCGAGTGCCGCTGGGTCACCCTGCTGCCCGTGTCCAACAACTGTCTGTGGACGCGCGGCTTGACCGAGCCTATCGAGTGCCCCGTGGCCCACGGCGAGGGTAATTTTGTTCTGGCCGACCCCGCCGATTTGGCCCAACTGCAAGCCAACGACCAGGTCGGTCTGGTGTATGCCGATACTGAGGGCAACCCCGCTGCCGGGATGTATCCCGCCAACCCCAACGGCTCCATCGGTGATATCGCCGGGGTGTGCAACGCCCAAGGCAATGTGCTGGGGCTCATGCCCCACCCCGAAAACCACATCCACCCCTTCCAGCATCCCCGCTGGACGCGCGGCGAGCGCGGTCGTTCCGGCCTGCGCCTGTTTGAAAACGGCATCCGCTTTGTAAAATGACCCTCAGTCAGACCCTAAGGGTTTTCAAAACCCTTAGGGTCTAAAGGAAGACAAGAAGATTATGCTCACCGAATCCCAAATCCTGCCCCTTCTCCCCCAGGCCTTTGAAAGCTCCGACCTGCCCCTGCCCGGCAAGCAAACCGGCAAGGTGCGCGATTGGTATTCCCTTTCCGGCGGGCGTCGCCTCATCGTCACCACCGATCGCCTCTCGGCTTTCGACCGCATCCTGGCGCGCGTGCCCTATAAAGGGCAGGTGCTCAACCAGCTCTCCAACTGGTGGATGGCCCAAACCGCCGACATCGTCGCCAACCACATCCTCTGCGAGCCGGACCCCAACGCCGCCGTGGTCACCGAGGTGGAGCCTTTCCTGGTGGAGGTCATTGTGCGCGGCTACATCAGCGGGGTCACTTCCACGGCCCTGTGGTATCGCTACTCGCTGGGCGAACGCGACATTTACGGCTACACCTTCCCCGAGGGGCTGCGCAAAAACCAGGCCCTGCCCGAGCCCATCATCACCCCCACCACCAAAGGCGGAGCCAGCGGGCACGACGAGCGCCTGACCTGCGCCGAGGTGGTCTCCCACGGCATCCTCGACGCCGCCACCTGGGATGAAGTCCAGGCCGCCGCCCTGGCCTTGTTCAAGCGCGGGCAGGCCGTGGCGCAAGCGGCCGGGCTGGTGCTGGTCGATACCAAGTACGAGTTTGGCCGCGGCTCCGATGGGCGCGTGCGGCTCATCGACGAGGTGCACACCCCTGATTCCTCCCGCTTCTGGAAAGGCGACACCTACGTCCAACGCTTCGAGCAAGGCGAGGAGCCGGAGAACTTTGACAAAGAGTTCATCCGCCTGGCTTATACCGCTCAGGGCTACCGCGGAGATGGCGACGCTCCCCAAATGTCCGCCGATTTGTGGGCTTCAGCCAGCCGCAGGTATATTACAATTTACGAGATGTTGACGGGCCGAGCGTTTTCGCCCGGCGCGTACCCGGTTTCCCCTCGGCTGGTTGAAAATATCCAAAAAGCAGGATTAATCCCATGAGCAAACCCCTGGTTGTCATCTTGATGGGCTCCGGCGCCGACGAAGACCACTGCCGCAAGATCGCCGAAGCCGCCCGCCAGTTCGGCCTGGACGTGGATCTGCGCGTGGGCTCGGCGCACAAAACCCCCGCCCACGCCCTGGCCCTGCTCAACGCTTATGAACTGGACCCGCGCCCCAAGGTCTACATCACCGTGGCGGGCCGCAGCAACGCCCTCTCCGGTTTCACCGACGGCTCGGTCAGCGCCCCGGTCATCGCCTGCCCCCCGCCCTCCGAGGCCTTCGGCGGCGCGGACGTATATTCCTCGCTGCGCATGCCCTCCGGCATCGCCCCCGCGCTGGTGCTCGAGCCAGTCAACGCCGCCCTGCTGGCAGCCAAAATCCTTGGCCTCACCGACTCGGCTGTGCGCGCTTCCGTTGGCGCCTTCCAGGAAAAGCAAGCCGCCAAAGTCCTGGCGGATGATCAGCGCCTCAAAAAATAGGAGTCTAAAAACTTTAATGGTTACCTGGGAAGAAGATCGCCCTCACGAAGAATGTGGTGTTATTGGTATTTATGCCCCCAACGAAGATGTGGCCCGCATGGCCTTCTTTGGTTTGTTTGCCTTGCAGCACCGCGGGCAAGAGGCGGCGGGCATCGCCGTTTCGGACGGGCGCACCATGCGTATGCATAAGGATGTCGGCCTGGTCTCGCATGTCTTCAAACCCGAGAACATGGCCCCCCTCAAGGGTCATTTCGCCATTGGTCACACGCGTTACTCTACCACTGGCTCCAGCTCGGCCCGCAATGCTCAGCCCTTTATGATCGAAACGCAATACGGCCCCATCGCTTTGGCCCACAACGGCAACCTGGTCAACTCCAACGAATTGCGCCATGAATTGCTTCACCGCGGGGTGGGGCTGTACTCCTCTTCCGATACCGAGGTCATCACCCTCATGCTGGCGGGTGCCGAGGGCGCCACCTGGATGGAGCGCATCCGCAACACCATGCCCAAGTGGCACGGAGCCTATTCGCTGGTTATCCTCACCCTCACCGGTGTGTACGCCGTGCGCGACCCGTGGGGCTTCCATCCTCTCAGCGTGGGTCTGCTGCCCGGCGGCGGGCACGCCACCGCCTCCGAGACCGGCGCGCTGCGCACCCTGGGCTGTGAGGCCGTCCGCGAGGTCAAGCCCGGCGAGATTGTAGCTCTCAGTAACAACGCCCTCACTGTCCAGCAGGCTCATCCGCCCTGCCGTCCTTCCGCCTTTTGCACCTTCGAGCATATCTACTTCTCCCGCCCCGACAACATCTTTGACGGGCGCAGCGTGCACGCCGTTCGCCAGGATCTGGGCGAGGTGCTGGCCCACGAGAGCCCGGTGGAAGCCGACGTGGTCATTCCGGTGCCCGATTCGTCCGTCCCGGCGGCCATCGGCTATTCCCGCATCACCGGTATCCCCTACAACGACGGTTTCATCAAGAACCGCTACATTGGGCGTACCTTCATCGAGCCCACCGATTCGCTGCGCCGCCAGGGTGTGGCTATGAAGTTCAATGTGATCAACGAAAATGTGCGCGGCAAGCGCCTGGTGGTCATCGATGATAGCATTGTGCGAGGCAACACCACCGGTCCCCTTCTGCGCCTGCTGCGCGATGCCGGAGCCAAGGAAGTTCATGTGCGCATCACCTGTCCGCCCATCACTCACCCCTGCTTTATGGGCGTGGACATGGGCGCTTACGACGACTTGATCGCCCATCGTCTGTCCGTGGCCCAGATCTGCGAGCACATCGGCGCCGATTCGCTGGCTTTTCTATCCGTCGAAGGGATGATGAAGGCCATCGGGCGTGAAGAGGGCTACTGCAACGCCTGCTTCACGGGCAATTACCCGCTGATGGTGAACCTGAACAGCGTTAAAACCGGCTTTGAAATGACAATGGCTTAATGGGAGGCGAGATGAAGGTACTCTTGGTGGGTTCGGGGGGCCGCGAGCACGCGCTGGCCTGGAAGTTGGCTCAATCGCCGCGTCTAAACCAGTTATGGATCGCGCCGGGTAACCCCGGCACGGCTCAACTGGGAGCCAATCTGTCGGTAGCCGCTGAAGACGGGCCCGCCCTGGCAGCTTTCGCCCGCCAGCAGCAGGTCGACCTGGTGGTCATCGGCCCCGAGGCGCCCCTGGCGGCGGGTGTTGCCGATGTGCTCCGCGCCGCGGGGCTGGCGGTGTTCGGACCGGGCCGCATGGCGGCTGAAATCGAATCTTCCAAGTCATTCTCCAAACAGTTCATGGCGCGCCACAATATCCCCTCGGCGCGCTTCGCTGTTTTTACCGACCTCGCTGCCGCCTTGCGCCACCTGGACGAAGTGGATTACCCCGTAGTCATCAAGGCCTCCGGCCTGGCGGCGGGCAAAGGTGTGGTGCTGCCCGAATCGCGGGCCGACGCCGAGGCTTGCCTGAAGCGCATGTTGGTCGAGGGCCAGTTCGGCGCCGCCGGGGCCGAGGTGGTCATCGAGGAGCGCCTCAGTGGCCCCGAAGTCTCACTTCTGGCCTTCACCGACGGCGCCACCGTCCAGCCCATGCTCCCCGCGCAAGATCACAAACGCCTGCTGGATGGCGACGCCGGCCCCAACACCGGTGGCATGGGCGCCTATGCCCCCGCCCCGCTCTGCCCCCCCGCGATGGTTGCCGAAATCGTTCGCACCGTGCTCCAGCCTGCCGTAGACGGGCTGCGCGCCGAAGGGCGGCTCTTTGTCGGCGTGCTCTATGCTGGTATCATGCTCACCGAGTCCGGCCCGCGCGTGCTGGAGTTCAACTGCCGCTTCGGCGACCCCGAAACTCAGGCCCTTCTGCCCCTGTTGAAGAGCGACCTGCTCGAGATCATGCTGGCCTGCGCCAACGGCACGCTCGACAAGAGCGAGATAGTCTGGCGGCCCGGCAGCGCTGCCTGCGTGGTGCTGGCTGCCGAAGGCTACCCCGCCTCCCCGCGCGGTGGCGATTTGATTGAAGGATATAACGACCTGTTGCCCGAGACGGCTTGCTTCCAGGCCGGGACGAAGTTGGGCAGCGAGGGGCTGGTCACCGGTGGCGGGCGTGTGCTGGCCGTCAGCGGTTGGGCCGACACCCTGCCCCTGGCCCTCGAGCGGGCTTATGCCAGCGCGGCGCGTATCCGCTTCCGTGGCATGCACTACCGCAAAGACATCGCCTACCAGGCCCTGGCGTATGAAGCCCAGCCGGTAGCCAACGGCTCGGCCTACGCGCGCGCGGGCGTGAGCATCGACGCGGGCAGCCGCGCCGTGAATTTGATGGGCGACGCGGTGCGTTCCACCTACACCGCCGAAGTCCTGGCGGGCATTGGCAGCTTTGGCGGCCTGTTCTCCGCCGAGTTCCTCAAACGCATGTCCGCGCCCGTGCTGGTGGCCTCCACCGATGGGGTCGGCACCAAGGTCAAGCTGGCGGCCCAGGCCGGCAGCTACCACTCCATCGGTGAAGATATCGTCAATCACTGCATCGACGACATTCTCGTCCAGGGCGCTCGTCCGCTCTTCTTCCTCGATTACTTCGCCACCTCCAAACTGGACCCCGAAGTGGTCGCCCAGGTGGTCACCGGCATCGCCGCCGCCTGCCGTGTATCGGGCTGTGCCCTACTCGGTGGCGAAACGGCCGAGATGCCCGGCGTCTACTCACCCAATGAGTTCGACGTGGCCGGGACGATTATCGGCGTGGTCGAGCGCGAGCGGATTCTGCCGCGCAAGGACCTTGAAGCAGGCGACGTTCTCATTGGCCTGCGCTCCAACAGCCCCCACACCAACGGCTATTCCCTCATCCGCAAGATCTTCGAGGGCGTGCCCCTCGACACGGTTTTCCCCGAGCTGGGCATCCCGCTGAGCGATGCCCTCCTGGCCCCCCACCGCTCCTACCTGCCCCTGCTCCTGCCCGTGCTGGAAACGCGCCCCGGCGCGATCAAAGCCCTGGCGCACCTCACTGGCGGCGGCTTTATCGAAAACATCCCCCGCGTGCTGCCCGATCATCTGGATGCGAAGATCAATGACGGTAGTTGGCCCGTGCCGCCTTTGTACGGTTTGATCCAATCCCGCGGCAAGATTACCCCCGAAGAAATGCGCCGCGTGTTCAACCTGGGTATCGGCATGGTTGCCATCGTCCATCCTGAGGAAGCTCGCGCCGTCCAGCGCATGATCGGCGAGCAAACCTGGGTCATCGGTGAGCTGGCCCCCGGCACGCGCAAGGTGGTGTTCGCATGAACCCCGCCCGCCTGGTGGTCTTGATTTCCGGCAGCGGTACCAATTTGCAAGCCATCCTGGATGCTTGCGCCAACGGCCGCCTGCCCGCCCGGGTGGTGGCTGTCGTCTCCAACAAGGGCGACGCCTACGGGCTGCAGCGCGCAGCGAAGGCGGGCGTGCCCACGCTGGTGCTGCCCAAGCCCAAAGCACAGGACCGCGCCGAGTATGATGCACAACTGGCCCAGCAGGTGGCTGCCTTTCAGCCGGATTGGATCGTGCTGGCTGGTTGGATGCGCCTGCTTACCAACGCTTTTTTGAGCCGTTTCCCCGGCAAGGTCATCAACTTGCACCCGGCTCTGCCCGGCACATTCCCCGGCACGCACGCCATCCAGCATGCCTACGAAGCCTATCAGGCCGGGCAAATTGATCATACCGGCGTCATGGTGCATCTGGTGCCCGACGAGGGCGTGGACGACGGCCCCTTGCTGGCCTCCGTACCGGTGCCCATTCACGCCGATGACAGCCTGGAAACCTTAGAAGCGCGTATTCATGCCGCCGAGCACGACTTGCTGGTCGAGACCCTGGCGCGCGTTTTGCTAGAACCCGATTTTTCCCGAAAGGATTGAACCATGCCAAAAGCCATTCTCTCTGTTCATGATAAGACCGGCCTGGTCGATTTTGCCCGCGGCCTGTGCGCCCTGGATTGGACGCTCATCGCCTCCGGCGGCACCGCTCGCGCCATCCGCGAGGCCGGGTTGCCCGTCACCGAAGTTTCCGATTACACCGGCTCGCCCGAAATCCTCAGCGGGCGCGTCAAAACGCTCCACCCGGCGGTGCACGGCGGTTTGCTGGCCCGCCCCACCCAGGCCGATGCCGATCAGTTGCATGGGCTGGGCTGGGATTACATCGACCTGGTAGCGGTCAACCTGTACCCCTTTGAGCAAACCATCGCCCAGCCGCATGTGACCCTGGCGGAAGCCATCGAGAACATCGACATCGGCGGCGTCACGCTGATCCGCGCGGCAGCCAAGAATCACGAGCGTGTCACCCTGCTGTGCGACCCCGCCGATTATGCCGGGGCGCTGGCCGAACTGCAAAGCGGCGGCATCAGCCCCGAAACGCGCCGCCGCCTGGCGGTCAAAGGCTTCACCGCCACCGCCCACTACGATGCTGCCATCTCCGCCTATCTGAGCGGCAGCGAGGCCCTGCGCCTGGATCTCTACCCCGTGCAGAAGCTGCGCTACGGCGAAAACCCCCACCAGCAGGCCACGCTGTATAGCTATAAGCCCGGCGCGGGGCCCTTGGGCGGCAAGGTGCT
>JAEXTI010000223.1 GCA_023406965.1 Chloroflexota bacterium | reverse complement strand
AGCTACTTCGACACCGCAACCCACCGCCACGGCCGAGCCAACCTCCACGCCGCTGCCGCCTTCCGTCTGGCTGCCCGAAGGCCTTCCAGCGGGTGTGCTGGATGTCGACGCCCTCCCCGAAGGCTGGGTTGCCGCCGGATCGGCAGACCAGGCCGATGTACGTCTTGAGGTGAACGGCAGCCTGATGGTACATCGCCGGATTTACGCCCTGGTCGCGCCCTTCCCCACCGTCAACGATGAGTTTGCCATGTTGGAGCTAAAGGAGATGTGGCGGCGGGGCAAACGACCTTATGGCAGCATGGAAACCCTGGTGCTTGACCCCGCCGACGCGGCTTGGTTCACCGAGATATGGGGGGAACCTTCCGGACTGGTGGAGACCGCTCCTGCCGACAAGTTATTGGATCTGTGCTGGGAACAAGCCAAAACATGGGCCATCATCCCGTTTGAGGATATTCAGCCGCGCTGGAAGGTGATCACCCTGGACGGGCAGAATCCGCTGCACAAAGACTTCGACGCCCAGGCTTACGGATTGAAGGTCGACTTTGGACTGAGCGGAAAGACAGGGCAGATCGGAGCATTCCTGGAAACCGGCGTGGATATTCCCATCAGCAACCGCCTCTCCGAGCGCCTGACTACGGTGATGCTCACCGGCGTCACGGCCCTGGTGCGCGGCACGGCTTCCACCATGGAAAGCCGCGGCATGACCTATCCTGCCCAGGACATTGGTGACTGGCTGCGCGATGCGGATATCCTGCATATTAATAATGAAATTCCCTTCACCAAAGACTGCCCCGCTCCCTTCCCCTGGACCAATGGGCTGGTGTTCTGCAGCCAGACTCGTTACATTGAATTGCTTGAGTATATCGGCACCGACGTGGTAGAACTGGCCGGCGATCACTTTGCCGACTGGGGCCCAGACGCCATGCTCTACACACTGGACCAATATGCCAATCTCGGTTGGCCCATTTATGGCGGCGGGGTAAATATTGAAGAAGCCAAGAAGCCTGCTTTGTTTGAGCATAATGGCAACCGCATCGCCTTCATCGGCTGTAATTACAAAGCCAAGTGGTATGCCAGCTCCACTGAAACCAACCCCGGCGCGGTACACTGCGACCCGGAGTGGTTGTACCCAGCCATCCAGAAACTGGTGAAGGATGGCTATCTGCCCATCGTCACCTTCCAGCACGAGGAATACTACGAGTACATCGCCCGCCCGCAATTGCAAGAGGATTTCCGCGGCGCTGCTCAGGCCGGGGCGATTATCGTCAGCGGCAGCCAGGCTCATCAGCCCCATGCGCTTGAGTTCTCTGGCGACTCAGTACTGCATTACGGGTTAGGCAACCTGTTCTTTGATCAGGTTAGCAGCATGGAATCTACTCAAACCGCTTTCCTTGACCGGCACGTCTTCTACAACGGGCGCTACCTGGGTGTCGAGTTGATCAGCATCCGCTTTGTCGATTACGCCCGCTCGCGCCCCACCAGCGCCGATGAGCGCGAAGCGCTGCTCCAAACCGTGTTCGAGGCCAGTGGATGGTTAAATTCGTCTGGGCAGTGATCACACACCGCTGAACGCAACAGATCAGCCAGAGGTGAAAGAAAGAGCTTCATTCACCCCTGAGTGGCTATCGCTAAACTATCAGTAGAAAAGGATGAAAAGACATGGGGATTAAGCCTGATCATTGGATCCGCAAGATGTCGCTCGAAAAAGGTATGATCGAGCCGTTCGTCGACCACCAGGTGCGCGATGGAGTTATCTCCTACGGCGTTTCGTCTTACGGGTACGACATTCGCGTGGCTGACGAGTTCAAGATCTTCACCAACGTCTTTTCGGCAGTGGTGGACCCTAAAGAATTCAACCGCACTTCGATGGTCGATTACGTCGGCGAGATTTGCGTCATTCCGCCCAACTCTTTTGCGCTGGCCCGCTCGGTGGAATACTTCCGCATCCCGCGCAACATTCTGACTCTGTGCGTGGGCAAAAGCACCTATGCGCGCTGCGGGATTATCACCAACGTAACGCCTTTCGAACCAGAATGGGAAGGTTACGTCACCCTGGAGATTTCCAACACCACCCCGCTGCCCGCTCGCATCTATGCGAATGAGGGCATTGCCCAGGTGGTGTTCTTTGAAGGCGACGAGGTCTGTGAAGTCTCTTACGCCGACAAGAAGGGCAAATACCAGAAACAGCAGTCCATCGTCCTGCCAAAAATCTAATGGCTCCCGAAATTCTCTGGCTGAATTGGGCCAGGCAGATTCAATCCATGGCCCAATCCGGGCTAACCTATTCGACCAACCCGTACGACCTGGAACGCTATCACGAACTGCTGGCACTGGCAGTGGAAATGACCGCAGCCGGGAGCGGGTTGGAAAAAGAAGCCGTCCACAACCTGTTCATCAGCGAATCCGGCTATACCACACCCAAGGTGGATGTGCGTGGAGCGGCCTTTCGCGGTGATGAATTGCTGCTAGTGCGTGAATTGGCGGACAATGGGCGATGGACTCTGCCCGGCGGCTGGTGCGACACCGGCGACACGCCCCGCCAGGCCGTGGAACGGGAGATGCGCGAGGAGACCGGCTACGAGGTGCGCGCGCTCAAGCTGGTGGCCGTGCTGGATCGCGATACGCAGGGCCATCCGCCCTACTTCTTCAGCGTCTACAAGCTGCTCTTCCTGTGCGAAATTATTGGCGGAAGCCCCACAGAAAGCATCGAAACCGGCGAGTCGGCCTTCTTCCGCGAAGATGCGCTGCCCGAGCTGTCTGCCGCGCGCGTGACCGAGGCGCAGTTGCGCCTGTTGTTCCGCCACCACCGCGACCCAGCCCTGCCCACCGAATTTGACTAATTTTGACAGAAGCCAATATCACTTCCGTGTGATGAATGATCCAGAACTAGCGTAGTTCGCTGCGAGCCAGCCAGGTGAGCAACATGCTCACCGCTACCAGGATGCACCCTACTACCAGGGGCAACAACGCGCCCACTTCGCCGTAGACCCAATCAAAGCGCGGTCGCGGGGTAACGTAGGCCGCCAGGGCTACGGTCAACACCGGCCCAGCCAGCGACTCAAGCGAGGGCTTGCGGTGCAGGCGGTACATGAGCAGCAGCATGATGAAGGACATAGCCAGCACCAACCACAAGCCCAAAGAAAAAGCCGCGTGCGCGGTTCGCATAGCGGCATCACTCTGAAAGACAAACAAGTTCAGTCCCGCCACCACCACCGCGGCAATCACCGGGGCCGAAAAGAAAGCCGCCAGCACCAGGCGAATCCGGCGGCGGCTGACGGTTGCCAGAATATCGGCTTTCCCGGCGCGAAGCTGACGCAAACTGACCGCCAGCAAAAACTGGCTGACGAGTGCGAGCGCGCAAATTCCATAAGCTAAAGCCGCCGACATGGGCATGAGCTAATCATACCTGTAGAATGGGTTATCCGCAACCGTTGAGAGGAAAGCCATCCATCGCGATCCGAGGTCAGGGTGAACACAGATTTCACCTTCACCCTGGCCTGGCCAGGGTCGCCCTAACCCTCTCCCTGAAAGGGCGAGGGGTCAGAACCCGGCGATGGTCGGGCGGTTTTCTTACAGTACAATGTATCCATGCGCCGTTACTCCATCCAACTAGCCGGTTTGTTCGCGCGCCGGGCGCTTGCCGCTCACCGCACGGCTCGCGTGCAGGGCAGCACCTCGCGGGGTATCTTCCTGCTGTTCCCCGACCGCGAGGTGGTTTTCCTGTCAAACCAGCCCTTTGGCGGGCCATTAACGTTGAATATGGCTGACCGAAGTTTACAGCAAACATACCCGGCGAAACCCGGCGAAACGGCCCGCATCACCGAAACGGAGATTTGCTTGCCCGAGGCCGGGCTGTGCTTTGACCTGAGTGCCGCCCAGACCTGGCAGGCGCCCCTGCCGCCGCCTTTGAACCCCAACCGGCGCGACACGCTGGATTCTCTGGCCCGGCAGGCATTCGCTGCTCGACCCGCCGAGGGCTGGGCGCCCCTGCTGCCTCGACTGCTGGGATGGATCGAGCCACTTGCCCCCTTGCCCACAACGTTGGAAGTCCCTTTGGAGCGTTTGCTGGCAGCCCGCCGGGTATTGCAAGCCGGGGAGACCGCAGCGGCGGTAGCTCAACTGCAAGGGTTGGTTGGTCTGGGGCGCGGGTTGACGCCTTCGGGCGACGACTGCCTGACGGGGCTGCTGCTCATGCGCTGCCGCGCCGGGCGCGCGCAGACAGGCGCCGACCCGCTGACAGAAGCGCTCATCCAGGCGACTGATGAGCGCAGCACAGCCATCAGCGCCAACTTGATAAAAGCCGCCGCTACCGGGCAGGCCGACGAGCGCCTTTTACAGGCCTGCGATATCATCCTGGCGGGAGCAGAGGAGCAACTGCCCCAGGCCCTGGACGGCCTCCTGGATTACGGCAGTTCCTCGGGGCTGGATGCGCTGGTGGGAATGTGCTTGATTTAACACAACACGACCCGCGCGGTGCGCGGGTCGTGTTGTGTTAAATCAAGTTTAGGCCAAGTTGGCTTTCGAGAGTTTGTTCAAGCTCTCCACATGAGCGGGGTTGTAGGCGTCGCCAAATTTGGTCTTGGGCAGCGACTCGCGCAGCTTGACCAGATCAGCATATTGGGCGTCGTCCACGAAGGCCACGGCCCGGCCAATGCTGGCCTCACCATCAACGAAGCGCCAGGGGAAGAAGCCCACTGTGAAGCGCTGGTTGAGCAGCAGGTCCAGCTCGCCGCCAAAGCACTCGGCGTGGATGATCTCGTTGGGGAACATGTCGATGTGCATGAGCTGGTACTTGCTGTCATCGAAGAACTGCTCCAGCGACATGCCAAACTTCTTCTGGAAGACGTGCTCGGCTTGCTTGGCCTGGCGCGGCATCCAGTTGCGGATGATGGTGTTCATGGGGTGGTCGGCCGAGCCGCAGTCCACGGCGATCCAGCGCAGCTTCTTGGCCTTGGCCCAATCGGCGAACTCCTGGTCGGGGCCGGGATGCTTGACCATGTAGCGGATTTCGTCGGCGGTGGGCATATCCCAGCCAAAGTGGTGATAACCGGTGTGGATGACCAGAATGTCGCCCTCTTTGACCTCCACGCGCTCCTCGATCATCTTGCTGGTGTACACGTCGTAATCGCCGCACACATCGCTGAGGTCGACGATGGCCGCGTCATGCACCAGGTAATCCATGCTCAGGGAGGCAATATCCTTGCCGGGGGTGTAGAAGTGAATCTCCCCATCCAGGTGCGTGCCCAGGTGGTTCGAGTGGGTCAACAACTGGCCGTTGGCGCCGTTGGGGGCCAATCGTTTGAAATACTTGACCTGCAAAGGCTCATAGGTGGGCCAGGCAGGAGTGCCAATGCCCAGGGGGATGGTCAAATCGATCAGTTTCATTTTTCCTCCATTGTAGAAAAGAACGTCAACCGGATTCGTCCGAAAACCTGGAACAATAACAATGAGAACACGCCCACCAATATATCTTACAGCACGCCCGCTAAGACCGCCAGCACCACGCCACCGGCTACCACGCTGCCCAACTGCCCGGCAGCGTTGGCGCCCATGGCGTGCATGAGCAGGAAGTTCTCAAAATCCTCCTGCGCAGCCACCCGCTGCACAATGCGCGCCGACATAGGGAAAGCGCTGATGCCCGCCGCGCCAATGAGCGGATTGAACTTCTTGCCCGACAGCACGTACATCAGTTTGCCAAACAGCAGCCCACCGACTGTATCGATACCAAAAGCGATCAGACCCAACCCTAAGATCTGTAAGGTCTGAAATTTCAAAAAGGCATTTCCCTCCATCGTAGCGCCGATAACCAGCCCCAGGAAAAGCGTAACCAGATTTGCAAGTTCGTTTTGGGCGCCTTTGCTCAAACGTTCCACCACCAGGGCTTCGCGCAGCAAATTGCCGAACATGAGCGACGAGATCAGCGGCGAAGCTTTGGGCGCGATCAAAGAAACCACCACAGTCACGACAATAGGGAAAAGTACCCGCACCACACGCGACACAGGGATCTGCGTATAGGGCATGCGCACCCGACGTTCTTCCTTGGTGGTCATCAGGCGCATGATGGGCGGCTGGATGATAGGCACCAACGACATATAACTGTAGGCTGTAACCGCAATCGCCGCTCTGAGCTCAGGTGCTAACTTATTCGAGACGTAAATCGCAGTCGGGCCGTCGATGGCGCCAATGATTCCGATAGACGCCGCCTGGTTCAGCGGGAACCCCACCGCCAGCGCAAGCATCAAAGTAACAAAAATCCCCAACTGGCCGGCTGCGCCCAACAAGGCCATGCGGGGATTTTCCAGCAACGGGCCAAAATCGGTCATAGCGCCAATACCGATAAAGATTAGCAGTGGGAACAAATCGGTATCGATACCAAAATCATAAAGGGTTTTTAGGAAGCCAGTGCCATCCGGTGTTACCTCCATCAAACCGGTCAAAGGTAAGTTGGCCAGAATTGCCCCAAACCCGATAGGCAGCAGCAAAGTGGGTTCAAATTCGTATTTGATAGCCAAAAAGATGAGCGTGCCGCCTATTGCAAACATCACTAGATTTTGCCATGTTAAGGCGCGAAAGGCTTCCAGCAGGATACTAAGATTGGAAAAGTCCATGAACACCCCCGTCTATTCGAACTGGAAGAGAAGGTCGCCGTAGTTAACCCGCTGGCCTTCGCTGACGGCCACTGCGGCGATAACACCCTCGCGCGGGGAGCGAATGGCGTTCTTCATCTTCATCGCCTCCAGGGCGCACAACTGCTGGCCCACACTCACTTTCTGACCCACCTCCACCGCGATGTCCATGATCACACCGGGCATGGGGGCATTGAGGGCGTTGCCTGAGGCGGCGGCTGCCGGGGCAGCGGGTCGCGGGACAGGGCGCGCCACCGAGGCGGGGGCAGGCGCAGCCGTTTTGACCGGGGCCGCCGGAACCACCACGGGAGCTTGCCCTTCTTCCAGGGTCACCCGATAGGCTTTGCCATTCACCATCACTTCCATCTGCCCGCCGGAGGCGTCACCCAGTTCCACTTCGTAAGACTTGCCGTTTACCACTACTTTCATTGTTCTTTTCATTGATTCCAACTCCTAACGTTTTTCCGCACTGCCTTCGCTTGATTCTGAGCGCCGGGCCGCCCACCAGGAGCCGCGCCCTTCCAGCAACGATTGGCCCAAGGAGGTTGAGCGGATGCCCTGCCCAATACGTGCGTAAGCCAGCGCGGCGGCAATGGCCGCCACCACTTCACTCTCGTCGTCATCCGCTTCCGCGGATATTTCCACAACGGGAGCTTGCTGCACAGCGGCGCTTTTCTTGGCGGCACGCTCAGCGGGGAATAGTGCCTTGAGCGCCAGAATGACAAAAATGAATATCCCTAACGCCGTAAAGGTCACCAATACACTGAGCAGGCTGACCTGCAAACCGGCAGAAAAATCTGTACCCATGAAATCCTCCGGCTTACAGCGGCATGCTGCCGTGCTTCTTGGCAGGCAGCTTGGCATGTTTATCGCGCAACAGTTCCAGAGCAGCGATGAGGCGCGGGCGCGTTTCCGAGGGCAAGATGACATCATCCACGTAGCCGTTGGCCGCGGCGCGGTAGGGGTTGGAGAACTTGTCGCGGAACTCCTGCACCAGCCGGGCGCGCTCGGCAGCCGGGTCGGCGGCGGCGGCGATCTCTTTGCGGAAGAGGATGTTCACTGCGCCGTCCGCGCCCATCACGGCGATCTCGGCGGTGGGCCAGGCAAAGACCTGGTCGGCGTGGATGTGCTTGCTGCTCATCACGATATACGCGCCGCCGTAGCCTTTGCGGGTCACCACGGTCAGCTTGGGCACGGTGGCCTCGGAATAGGCATAGACAATCTTCGCGCCGTGGCGGATGATGCCACCATGCTCCTGGTTCACACCCGGCATGAAGCCCGGCGAGTCAGACAAGGTGATGAGCGGCATATTGAAAGCGTCACAGAAGCGCACAAAGCGCGCAATCTTGTCGGAAGAGTCGATATCGATGACGCCGGACATGACCAGCGGCTGCTGGGCCACCACGCCTACGGGCTGCCCGTGCAGGCGGGCAAAGCCGACGATGGCATTTTGGGCAAAGTTGGCATGAACTTCCATGAAGCTGCCCAGGTCAAACACCGCCT
>JAEXTI010000197.1 GCA_023406965.1 Chloroflexota bacterium | reverse complement strand
CAGCAGCCCGAGAATCTAGCGATACCTTCGGCGATGCAGTCGATTTTGCTGAACTGGAAAGGCCCGAAACCGCTTATCAAGGGCACGGCGCAGGGCGTGACGATTGAATTGCAAGGCGCGCATTTGCGCAAGCCAGAAGAAATTAATGCTTTGGTGCAACTGGGAGAGATGTTTTTGTGATCGCTGCAAAGAGAATGGCGCACTTTCTCATTGTGGCAGCCTGGGTCATGCTTTCGGCGCAAGGCTGTGCCCCAGCGACGGCCGAACCGGCTGCTCCTGAGGCGTTGTTGGCCAAACAAACTGAAATTGCCCGGGCAATGTTGGAAGCGAAGGCGCAGGCAACCGGGGAGAAGACCTCGCAGCCTACGGCGGAATGGACGCCTGTGGACCTGGAGGGTGGGCAGTTGATCCGGCAGGGGGCGCGTTTTGGCAGCCTGACCCCACAGCAGGTGGAGGACGTTGCCGTGGGTCGCTACGACCCGAATTATCCATCGTGCGGGGAGCCATCCCTGGCGGATCTACCCGAAGAGGGGGGCGAAATTCTGCTCACGCTGACCTACACGACCCCGGTGTTGCCTGGGCGCATCGAAATCTATCATAGCGGGCAGATCGACGGATTGCGGCGGGTGGAAACGCTTAATACGCTGTCAGGGTTGGGCGTGTTGCTCTATGAAAGCGGGGACGCGGTCGGAACGGAGCCGCTGACCGAGGGCGCCTGCGCCAGGCGGACGGTGCTGGAGGATGATTCGGATTTTGAGGTGGACCAAGTCATTCTGTCCTTTGACAGCCTCTCTGCGGCTGCGCAGGTAGCGGCGGTGGAATTGTGGGGCAGGTTGGAAGCGTTCGTGGATGTGCCTGTGTTCTGGCGGGCGCCGCTCGAGGACACACCAGCAGATCTTGCCATCACAAAAACAGGGATGGTTTACGCGGCGACTGAGCCGAACGGCTTGTTTGCTTACGATTTTGAGGGCGTGAAGTTCAAAGAGTATTCCGTGAACGACGAGGCCCAATTGACCAGCTTGACAACGGATTTGTTTGATAATTTGGTCATTACCGATGCGGTTTCGGGCAGGTTCATGGTGATTACGCCGGAGCAGGAGCAGTTGGTCGTTGGCGACGCGGATGCGTGCCTGAGCGCGGCAGTGAACCCCGCAGATGGCAACCTGTACCTGCTGAAGCAAGACCGAGTTGACGTGTTCACCACCGATACCGCTGAAGAAATACGGTCCATGCCGCTGGATGCTGCTGGGGCTTACGCGGGGCTGGCTTTTGACCCACAAGGGAAAATGTATACACTGCGCGATTCTAACTGGTCTCCGGTTTTGGTGGCGTTGGACCCGTTGACGGGTGAAGAAGTGGACGCCGTGCCGCTGATTCGTTCCAACCAGGGAGAAATTGTGGCCCGCGACCTGGCGATTGATGGGAATGGGTATTTCTATGTCCTGTTCCAGGTGAACACCGGGCAAGTTGCGATTCATAAGCTGGATTCGCAAGGCAACCTGGTGGCCCGCTTTGGAAGGCTGGCCGGGGATCTGGAGGAATGGGAGCCGGGGGTGTTCATGGATCCGCGGGCGATCACGGTGGACGTTGCCGGGGGCTTTGTTTATGTGGCTGACGGGTTCGGCGGGTCGGCTTTCTTGACGGCGTTTTTGATGGAGTAGGAAAGCCACAGCCACACACCTAGAGCAATTAAGGCAAAGGCAGCCCCTTCCACGAAGACGACGTTTCCTAGGGTCAATTGGGCGGTGGTGCGGGGCTCCTGAAGGCGGGGGAGCGCACCGACCAGGTTAACGTTTGCATTTTGCCCGGTCAGGTTGAGGACGTCGTTCTCGATGAAGTTCCAGGCGAAATGCAGCGTGGCCGGCAGCCACAGAGAATTGGTGCGCAGGTAAATTAGGCCGAACAAGCCGCCGAATAATGCCGCCAGGGTGAGGGAAAGGACCAGTGTGGCAGGCTCCATCCCGCTTTCGCTGTAGGCAATGATATGGATCAAACCGAAGGAAACCATCATGCCCAGCAAGGCCCAGCCGCGCCCCCACACGCTCTTTAGAGCGGTGAGCAGGTAGCCGCGGAACAGGGTCTCTTCGCCCACCGCGACGCAAATATTGACCAGCAACCCCACCCACAGCGTGCGCAGCCATTCGTCAGCAGGAAGCTCCTGCCATTGCCAGCCATCCAGGGTCAGCCAGCCGAGCTGAGTCATGGCAAAGAAAAAGAGGCTTAAAACTGCGGCAACGAGGGCAAGACCAAATAGCAATTGCCGCCAATCTTTACGGAGGGGTGAGAAGAAACGGGGCAGAGTCTTTTCGCGCAGCGCAACCTTCAAGGCCAGCGCGGGGAGCAGCAGGTAAGCCAGCAGGCGCAAACCGTAGGTGAACGTGGAACCGAGATAGGCGCGCAGGTCGGGGGAGAAGTTCAGCCAGCGCATGACAAAGTTGGGGATAACGCCCAGGATGAGGTTGACGAAGAAGATGACGGCATAAAGCGCGATGAATACACCGGCAATCCTCAGGGTTTGCCGGAAGGGGGATTGGGAAGTGGTCATGGGAATTAGCGAATGTGGTCCAGCCAGATGGGAAAGACGTTTTTGATGAAGCGTTGGAAGCCAAAGGTGCTGCGCAGCCCGCCGAGCGATTCCGCGCCGCCACCGTTGAAGAAGGCGATTAAA
>JAEXTI010000130.1 GCA_023406965.1 Chloroflexota bacterium | reverse complement strand
TGGCCTTTTTCCTCGAGTTGGGCGAAGACCCTTTCGGGGTTGGGAGCGGGATCGGGCGCATCCTCGTCGGGCATAAGCTCCAGCGCCAGGGTAGGCAGGTGGCGTTTGCGCTGCTGGTCGATGCAGTAATGCGCGGCGATGGAGAGTAACCAGGTGGCGAAGGGCCGCTGCTGGTCGTAGCGGCGCAGGTGTTGATAGGCCCGCCAGAAGGTCTCTTGGGCTGCGTCTTCCGCCTCTTGGGCCTGCCCCAACATGCGGTAACACAGATTGAAGACCGGTCTCTGGTAGGTCTCAACAATCCTGGTAAAAGCTTCTTCGTCGCCTTGTATGGCCTGCCGGAGCACGGCCGCATCGAGGTTGATCACCAATCGCTCCTCTTGATCTGTCTATAACCATTTACGGAGGAATGCGTAAAAGGTTGCAAATTGATTATATCTCGCAAAGGGTGTTGTCATAGGGAGAGGAATTTCTCCGCGAAAGGCCCTGGCCTTGCCAGGGTGAACGCGAATAGGCGCGAATGAGGAAAAGAAATTATTTCCCGAATTTCTTGTTGGGGCGCAGCGGTGGGATAAGACATGAGAATCAACTGGGGTCGAGCTGCGCCCGGTCAAGAATTTGTCGCGGCTGATTTCGTAAGAGTACCGAATCGGCGGGGAGAGCTTGTGTGTGGGCGAGCCTTGCTCCCCACAGGCCAGAAGAAAGATAACAGCGGGAAGCGTCCGTACAATCGCTTCCCGCTGTTCTTATGGACGGTTTTCGATGAAGAGGCAGAGCTTAAGCGATAGGGTGTTGTTTATGGATGGTCTAACTTCACCAGCGTTCCCTGGGATGAAAACATGCCCAGATATAGATCGTCCTTGAAGACGACTTGGGACGAGCTAAGGTGGGTGGTATAGTAGTTTGGGTTGCCCCAGCCGGGTTCGCTGGCCGGCAGCCAGGTCTGGGCATCCTTGGAGCAGAACAGCGATCCGCCTTCATATGGATTAAGGGTGTAGGCGCATAGGTCGCCGCGGTAGACCAGCAGGCCGTCAACCTTTATGTTCTCCGGGTTGCCAAAGCCACCTGCCATGACCAGTTCCCAGTTTGTGCCGTCCGAACTGCGCCAGATTTGACCGCCGGGATCCAGTTGATTGGGGCCCACTTCATAGGTAGTCGCCCCAACATACAGGTAGCCTTTGTAGTCGGCGAACCCTCCCATACCATCATAAATCGAGTTGCCAAACCCGTTGGGAACGACCACTTCCCAGTTGACCCCGTCGAAGGTGCGCCAAATTTGCTCGGGCAAATCCGTCCAATCAGGGGGTTGATAGATGGTGTCGCTGTCAATATACAGGGCACCCTGGAAGACATGGAAACTTCCGGGCCACATCCATCCTGGAAAAACCATGACTTCTTCCCATGTGTCCGAGGCGCCCGTGCTGGATCGAAAGATCGCTGAAGTAGTAAATTCTGTTTCAGGATTGTAGTAATCTACACTGACATAAAGCATCCCTTCGTAGACGGCAAATTTATGGAACTGCGCATAATAGGGGAATTCCGGATCTCCCCAAGGTTCGATCAGGTCGGTAGAGAATAGTACTGGCTCCCATACGCCCTTTTTATTCATGCGGAGGACCAGCCCCGGGAGGGCATAACACGAATCAACAGCGGTGGCATACAGGCTGCCCTTGAAGACTTCCATGTCCAAGGAAAAGTCGTAATAATTGGTTCCACAGTATGGGTCTTCAACCGGCGGTAACCCAAAACCGGTTTCCGTGGCGGGCTCCCAGGTGACTCCATCAGGGGAGTGGAAGACCTGCCCTGCAGTGATCATTCCCGGGTCGATCGTGTGGAACCAGGATGGGTCCCCGGCTATCAGGAATAACTCGTTGTTGAACTCCTCAACGGCAGTGATCAGATAGTAGTCTCCCGGCATATAGGGAGCTGGATCAAACGCGATTTCCCAATCCGGCGGATCTTGATCAGCCAGGGCGGTCCTGCCACTGAACAGGCTGATCAAAACAGCAATACAAACCGCTGCCAACCATTTTCGAGACATCACTTGCTCCTTTTCAAAACAGGCAAAGATTATTTTTTCCCCTTCCGTCAAACGACATAGGCATCACCTCCGGGGTTAAAAAATAAAAACCGACCATCTGGCCGGTTTCGCAATTGGCTCCCCAAGGTGTTTCCTCAATTGGCAATGGTGGGATAGTGTAAGCGTTGATCGGGTATTACAGGTATGCGACCAATTCCAACCCTGGTTCATCGCGTCCAGAATAACATCAGAGTAAATCAATGTCTAAATAATAGGATATATTTACCTACTTAATATATAATAATGTGTTTTTGGCAGATTACAAGATAGAATTTTTTTTAAAAAAGCACCTCTCTCGGAATTGCCGTGGCAGAAACCGCGCTGACACACCAAATGCGGTTTTTTCCTACGTTAATTCTTGAAGGCTGCAAAAGGCACTCCAGGAATCGGCATTATAATACCCATCAACCCATTCCTTCTCCATCGAAAGGATCGAGCGCCATGAACTTTGAACGCCCTCACCGTCGTTTGAATTTGCTGACCGGACAATGGGTGCTGGTGTCGCCGCACCGGGCGCGCCGCCCCTGGCTGGGACAGGTGGAAAAGATTCCCCCGGCCAAGCTGCCGCAATATGACCCAACCTGTTACCTGTGCCCCGGTAACCAGCGCTCGGTGGGAGCGATGAACCCGCCCTATACGGAAACTTTCGTGTTCGACAACGACTTCGCCGCGCTGCTGCTGCCCGAAGAGAGCGGTGAGGATGTCGGCACGGGCAGCCCGCTGCTGGTGGCGGAGGAAGAGGCGGGCATCTGCCGGGTGATTTGCTTTTCGCCGCGTCACGATCTCTCGCTGCCGTTGATGGAACCGGCAGCCGTGGAAGCAGTCATTCGAACCTGGACAGAGCAGACGATGGAACTGGGGGCCAAAGAATTTGTGAATTATGTGCAAATTTTCGAGAATAACGGGGCCATGATGGGGGCTTCCAACCCGCACCCGCACAGCCAGGTGTGGGCCATTGGGCATATCCCCAACGAGCCCGCCGCCGAGCTGGCCCGCCAGGGCGAGTACCTGCGCGAGCACGGCTCGTGCCTGCTGTGCGACTATGTAGCCGAAGAGCGCAAGCTGGGCGAGCGGGTGGTGGTGGAGAACGAGCATTTCATGGCCCTGGTGCCCTTCTGGGCGGTGTGGCCGTTTGAAATTTTGCTGGTGGCCAACCGGCACTGCGGCTCGCTGCCCGATCTAACCGCCGGGCAGGTGAGCGGGCTGGCGGATATCCTTCAAAAGCTGACCGTGCGCTACGACAACCTGTTCGAGACGCCCTTCTCCTACTCGATGGGCTTCCACCAGGCCCCCACGGATGGCAAAGCCTACCCGGGGCAGCACTTCCACGCCCATTACTACCCGCCGCTGCTGCGCTCGGCCACGGTGCGCAAGTTCATGGTGGGGTTTGAGATGTTGGGCATGCCGCAGCGCGACCTGACCCCCGAGACAGCCGCCCAGCGCCTGCGCGAGCAGAGCGCGGTGCATTATAAGTTGAGGGGGGAGGGATAGAGGTTGTTTTGAATCGTTTTAGCAGGAGCACTTATTAGCTACATTCAATATAATTAATATAAACCTTACTGGTGGCGGATCGGTTCAGCGGTTACGCCTGGATTGATCCTTCCCATCGCCAAATATGTTGGGCGCACCTCAAACGAGATTTTCAGGCATTAGTCGAGCGTGGAGATGAATCCAAGATTGTTGGGCAAATGTTACTCTCACGCCTCAAAGCATTTTTTGGATTTTGGCATCGTTTTCGAGAAGGCTCACTCTCCCGTCTCGATCTCCAAACGGTGATGCGACCGATTCGAGAGGAAGTCCACAATCTACTCGAAATCGGGACATTGTTGGGACATCGAGAAACTCGCCGAACTTGCCTGAATATCCTCAAAGTCAAGCAAGCCTTATGGACATTCGTTGATCAGGAGGGAGTGGAACCCACCAATAATGCCGCAGAAAGGGCTTTGCGGCGGGGAGTAATCTGGCGAAAGCATAGTTTCGGCACCCAAAGCAAAACCGGGACTGTTTTTGTCGAACGGATTTTGACCGCCGTCATGACCTTACGTCAACAAAATCGTAATGTGTTGGAGTACCTGGAGGCGGCCTGCAAAGCCGTTACCGTGGGTAACCCTGCTCCTTCGCTGTTGCCTGCTGGTTAGAGGTTTATCTCGCCACATTTCTTATTCCGACTGAATGGATACATTAATTGGTTGTGGGGGCTGACAATATCATGAGAGATAAAGATAAACACCGACCTTTGAAACAAAGCTTGGCAATCGCTGTTTTGATTATGACGGCTTTGGCTTGTTCTGACTATATCGGAGTAGATCCAGACAGAATCGCACCAAAAGATCTCTCTGGGCAAGATTTTAGTATGGGTAATCTTGCTCCGTTTGATCTGTCCGGGAAGAATTTCCAAAATGCTGATCTGTCAGGTACCAATCTTCGGCATGTTAATTTGACGGGTTCTAATTTGCGCGGCGCAAATCTTAGTTATGCAGAAGCTTTTAATGCAAATTTTACAAATGCTGATTTGCGTGGAGCTAACATGCATTGGCTGTGTTTTGATGGTGCTATTTGGAAAAACGCAAAATTAGATGATAAATGGCAAAAAGTTGTTGATTTAATCAGTCAGGGAGTTGTTCCTGGTCAAGATTTACGTGAGTATGATCTCAGTCACGTTTGTATACAACACGAACTCGGCGATACAAGAACTGGCTACCAAGCAGATCTTTCTGGTGTTAACATGGAAGGGGTTAATCTAAGCGAAGCATATTTATTCAGAGTAAATCTTGAAGCGGCGAACTTATCTGAAAGTTTTGCTCAAGAGGCAGAATTGGCAGATTCCAACTTGAAATCTGTCGACTTTTCAGGAGCGAATTTGCAGGGTGCACAGTTGGAATATTCTAATGCTGAGGGCGCAGATTTTTCTTATGCAGACTTGCGCGGGGCAAAATTGAATCGGTTTTGTTTCTTAGATGCAAACTTTACAGGCGCACTGCTTGATGAAAAATGGGCTACCATTATTCATCTAATAGAAGCAGGTATAAAACCCGGTACTGATTTGAGTGAGTTGGATTTTAGTGAGTCATGTTTGACCAGGTATGATTTTTCTGGAGTAAATTTGACTGGATCTAACATTTACCAAGCCGATTGGCATCGCATCAATTTGGAAGGTGCTAACCTTAGTAAGGCTAATTTGGAATGGATAGATCTCAGTGGTGCAAATCTTCGTAATGTAGACTTTACAGGCGCCAAATTATATGGTGCTAGTGTACAATATGCAGATTTAACAGGTGCTATACTTTCCAAGAAACAGTTGGAAGATATTAGCCTTCTTTCTTGTGCTTGGGGTCCCGACGGTGTACGTTTTAAAAATACTGGAAATACTGAATGCGAAGCTGATTTACCTTATCCATAGTACTCAGCATCGTTCAGAATATTAAAGGCACCTGCTGGACGATATTTTTACCGGCGAAATACGGCCGACTGAACGCTTACCTGGTGGCCGACTGAAGTTGATACATCCTTTTACGATGGTCGAGAAGATCAAAGGATTAATCATGAAACAAAGTCCTGCCAGAATAATCGATAATGAAGAAGATATTATTATTCAATGCGAATACTGCTCCCAAAAATTGCGGATTCCAAAACGAAAAAACAAGCTTATTGTTACATGCCCAAAATGCAGACATGAATTTAGGTACAGATATTTTGCTTTTGGCCTTTCTTCAAGTAGCCAAAAACCTCTTTATGTAGGCCTGGTTGGGGGATTAGTAGGTTTTCTTGTAGTAGAAACCCTAGAATCCGCCCATTTATTTACAGGAGTAAGTTTTGTTTCGGCGCTTTTTTCTGTATTGCTAGTTACCGGCGCATATGGTCTGTGTCTGGGTGCTTGTATGGGGGCGTCAGAGGGTGTTTTTAGGAAAAACCAAGTCAAGTTATTTTATGGGTTGCGTGTTGGTTCTATATTAGGCCTAATTAGTGGTGTTATTTCAGGTTTTTTTGCCCAGCTTGCATTTTATGGGATACTCTATCTTGCTTCCCTTGGAAGCGGACCTAACATTGTATTAATAATGATTGCTCGCATTGTTGGTTGGAGCATCTTAGGTCTTTTAATAGGTTTATCTTATGGAATTAAAGAAAACACTTTGGGTGACGTAAAGTATGGTCTGATTGGAGGGGCTATAGGAGGTGCCGTGGGAGGTTTATTATTCGATCCCATAACATCACTAATTCAAATCGGCGATGGGACTTTTGGCCGTCTGGCAGGATTTACTGTTTTGGGGAGCGCGATAAGCACATCTGTCAATCGTTTCCGCGAAGTGGCAATAGCTAATAATAAACCTGAGATGTATAAGATGCTGACTGATAAACTGCCCGTTAACTCACGATTTCTGTTGCCCGAATCGCACCCAGGAAACAAATTCAAGTAATAGCTATTTTCTCCCAGATGTAGGTGAGTCGGTTAGAGTGTGAGAGTGACGGTTTTGAATAAGCTGGTTAAATATATCAACCTTCAGAGTTAACCGCCGAGTTATTTAGTCAATAATATGGGAGACAGACTTAAATCTAGTAATAAGGCAAGGCAACCCAGCATGTCTGAATTTAGAAAAGGCTGCTGGGTCTCCCGCTTTAAGGGCGGGCTTGCCCTGAATCCTCATCAATCATTAACCCGCTGGAGTCGACAGCTTCAAAGTTGCTGCCGGTAATGTTCTTGATCGCGCCCAGCACGTCGTTGTCCCAGCGCTCGTCGGGCACGCCGCTGATGTACCAGTTGGAGCCGTTATCGGCCAGGATGATGCCGTAATCCTTGAAGGCTTGCAGGATAACGCGCACTTCGGCGGGATAGCCGCTGATATTAAAAGAAGCTTTCAGGCGGAAGCGCTGGCCCATAGGTGGGACGCTCAAGTTGGTGATGTCGGAGGCTTCATGCCGGGCGGGCCAGACATAAGCGGCCTGGGTTTGCTGGGCGGTGAAGCGGATGGCGTGGCGAATGACCCCGGAGGCGACTTCGTCATAGCGCACCAATCCCGGCAGGATGGGCAGCCCGGCGGCGTCCGCCGAGGTCCAGCCGTCGGGACGCAGCAGGTTGGAGCGCAGGTCGAAGATGGCTCCCGAACCGGCTTGCCAGCCGTAGGTGGGATCATAGTACGCGGCGTACAACTCGTACAGCTTGCAGTTATCTTTGTCGACCATCAGAATGTGGCTGTCGCTGCCGCCCTCGATGGGCGGATTGGGCGGAATGGGGTAGGGGCCGAGGTCGCTTTCGTCGTCGTAATCAAAGTCGACGTAGAATTTAGGCTGCGTGCCAGGCACCACCACGTAGGGGATGCCGATGGGCTCGCCCTCCCATTCTTCGCCGAAGTCGGGGTGTAGATGGGTGCTGTTGCCGATGCTGGCGACGTACTCGGCAGACCTAGTGTGAACCGGCAGGGTATCGACGCGGTGGTTCCAGATGTTGTCGGCGGGGAACATGGGGCATCCCGCCAGGGACGGGCCAGGCTCGGCGCGAGAAATCAGCGGCAGGTAAGCCCAGGGGACGAGCGTCCCGGTCTGCCCGTAGACGGGCAAGACTCCGCGCGCTTGCGCGCCCAGGACTCCGGCGGTGAGCAGCAGGGCAGAGAGCAATAGAACGGCGGTGCGTTTTTTCATATCTACTCCAGGATCATTTCTTCCTTGCCGGAGAGCTTTTCCTGGATGCGGTCAACAACCAGCTTGAGGTGGCGGGCGCGGTGGACGAAGTCGAGATCGTCGGTGCGCAGGGTGAGAACCGGGCACAGGTCAAAGGCGCCCAGCCATTCATCGTAGAAGCTGTCCAGCAGCTCAAGATAATCGGCGGAGATGCCGGTTTCCATGTTGCGGGCGCGCTTGCGGATGCGCTCCATGAGCACGGGCACGGGGGCTTTGAGGTACACCAGCAAGGAGGGGGCGGGCAGGCTGCGCACCACCAGGTCGAACACCCGGCGGTAGGATTGGTAATCGGTCTCGCTGAGATTGCCCATGTGGTTGAGCGCGCGGGCGAAGATGTAGGCATCTTCGTAGATGGAGCGGTCGATGATGGCCGAGCGCGGGTCGTTCCACATGTCCATGTGCTGTTGGGCGCGGTGCCCAAGGAAGAAGATTTGCAGGTGGAAGGACCAGGCGCGCATGTCTTCGTAGAAGCGGGCCAGGTAGGGGTTGTCGCCAACCGATTCGTAGGCGGTGTGCCAACCCAGGCGTTCCCCAATCCGTTCGGTGAGGGAAGTTTTCCCCGAACCGATGTTTCCGGCGACAAGAACCAGTCTTTTGGTCATGTGCGGTTTTCTCCAGGAGGTGGATGGAATCAGAATTGTGGACAGAATATGGTGAAAATCTATTATACATGATTTGGAAAGGACACCCCTTGCGATCCTGTGATGAAGATTGAGATGGTTGGTTCTTTTGATCTTACCCTCACCCCGGCCCTCTCCCTGGAAGGGCGAGGGAGCAGAAGCGCAACGTCGGATTTCGCTTGTGGCAGGGTGGTGAGAGATGAGGGCATCCCCGCTCAATCCGACGGGCTGCCTGGAAGGGCGAGGGAGCAGAGGCGCAAGGTGTTATAATGCGAGGGTGCCCTGGTGAACGGGGAGGAATACGCTTGGACGAGGGAAGATGATGGAAGCGGGCGAAACGATCAATCGGCTGGTGATGGTGATGGTGCATGAAGACCAGGCCAAAGCTTTAGGCAGGCTGCTGGTGAAGCAGGGATTCCGCTTCACCCTGGTGCAGGCCGGTGGTTTGATGCAAACCGGGACGGTGTGCCTGCTGCTGGGCATCGATTCCGCTCGTTACGACGCATTGAAAGCCCTGGTAGCGAAAGCCTGCAAACCTCGCCCTCAGTACGTGCCCTCACAGGGCCAGTTTGTCATGCCAGAGGGTCTGCCGCCCATGCTCATCGAAGCCCAGGTGGGCAGCGCGTTGATCTACAGTTTACCCATCGAATATTACGAGGTCTTCTAACCCACTATGCGGCAGTCCCTGTCTATCTTATGGGAACGATTGCGCCGGGTGGCGGCGCATACCAGCGCGGGCGGGGCATGGTCGGCGCAACTGCCCGATCAAGCGCAGCGCAATTTGCGCTGGTACTTTGCCGACGGCATCCTGGCCTCTTCGCAAGAAGCTATCAACCTCACCTATCTGACGCTGTTCGTCCTGGCGCTGGGAGCCACCAAAGGCCAGATCGGCCTGATGACCTCGCTAGCCAGCCTGATGGCGGTAATTTTGCTGGTTCCGGGGGCCATTCTGGCCGAACGTCTGCCCAGCCGCAAATGGCTGGTGGTGGCCAGCGGTGGCGGGGTGGCGCGCCTGGCCTTGTTGTGCCTGGCCATTCTGCCCTTCTTTGTTCAGGGTCCGGCTATGATTGCTGTTGCCATTGGGATGAAGATCGTCATGGACGGGTTTACCAACCTGAGCAACCCGGCCTGGACCGCGCTGACCGCCGACATCGTCCCGCTGCAATGGCGCGGGCGGTACTTTGGTACCCGCAACTCGGCCATGGGCGTGGCCAACATCGGCGTGACTTACCTGGGCGGCTCGATCATCACGCGCATCGGCGGCCTCCTGGGTTACCAGGTCGGCTACATCATGGCCTTTTTGTTTGGCGCGGGCGCATCTTATTCGTTCTCCCGGCTGCACGAAGAGCCGCGCCAGGCAACGGGGGCGGCGCTGTCGGCGTATTCGCCCAAGGCCCTGCTCCAGGCGCTGCGCGGCGACCGCAACTTCCTCATGTTCTGCGTGGCGATGATGGTGTGGAATCTTTCGTTGAACATCGCCGGGCCGTTCTTCAGCGTGTACCAGGTGGAAGTGCTCAAAGCCACCCCGGAGATCGTGGGCGTGTTGAACATCATCGCCAGCCTGGCGGGGCTGCCCGCCCTGCGCTTCTTTGGCTGGCTCAACGACCAATGGGGAGCACGCAAAGTGATGCTGCTCACCCATTTCCTGATCCCCATTGTGCCAGTGTTGTGGATTTATACCTATCAGCCCTGGGACCCCTGGTTTGTGCAGATTCTCTCGGGAGCATTCTGGGCGGGGCAGGGCCTGGCGGCGTTTAACTTCCTGCTGGATATCAGCCCGGCGGAAGGCAGGCCGCGCTACGTGGCTTTGTTCCAGATTTCGGTGGCGCTGTCGCTGGCGGTGGGGGCGGCCCTGGGCGGAGTGGTGGTGGAAACGTTCGGATTTGCCACCATCTTCCTGGTGTCGGGTATTGGCCGCTTGATCGGGGCGATTTTGTTGTGGCGGTTCGTGCGCCCGCATCAACCGGCAGCGGCGAATGGCGGGGAAGAGCAAGAAGAATCCCCCGCTTTACCCGAGGGAGCCCTGGGGTTGGTGAGTGGGGCGGAGCAGGTTGAAGAGCAGGAGTTACCCGAGGCGGATGTGGGGGCGGATGAGGCCGGGCAGATTGGGGAAGGGTCGCTGCCTGAAGATAATCTGGGCCAACAAAACGGGCTCGGCAGCGATGCAGCCGATGCGCCCGGAGAAGATGGAAAAGACGAGGCCGGTAGTTCCGCGTAGGCCGGGCAGTTGTGGGCGTTTTGGTAGCGGGCCGTCCACGAATGAAGAAACGAATGACAGATTCGTGTTCGTGGGCGATCTTTTTCGTAGCGCGGGAATCCTTTCTCGCGGTCTTTGGGTTGAGAAGATGCCGGGTAAGAAACCCGGCCTACGGAAGACCGGGCCAACAAAACGGGCTCGGTAGCGGCGCGGTCACCGCGCCCGGAGAAGATGGAAAAGACGAGGCCGGTAGTTCCGCGTAGGCCGTGCAGTTGTGGGCGTTTTGGTAGGGGGCAGTTCATGAACTGCCCCTTACCCAGAAAATTACAGTTTCTTAATCGGCGGAGCCCCCGCTGAGATGTGGGTGATAGGCAGGTTGGGGATACGCTCCCGCAGCCATTCGCCCAGGTATTCCATGCCGCCTTCTTCGCTGGCCACGTGCCCGATGAGGATCAGGCCTTTGGTGCGGCCCAACTGCTGCGAATCGCGGGCGAACTCCACCACCGACCATTCGTTGGCCTCACCCACTGCCAGCACATCGGCTTTGCTGAGGGCGTTGATCTGCCACTTTTCCCAGATGGCCCCAGGCAAGAAGGCCGCGCGCTTGCAAGGCAGGTCGGCGGGGCCAACATAGCGCAGAGTGGAAGCGTTTAGGCGGGTTTTGAAGTGCCGGGCGGTTTCCAGCAGGGTGCTGGCCGGGATGTTGAAAATCCACGGGTCGTCGGGTTCCTGGTAGTCCTGCCAGCCCAGTTGGGCCACCATGCCGGTCAGGATTCCGTCGGGTTGGGTGCGGTGCCAGCCATCGTGGAAGCGCCAGATGGTCATGCCCAGGTCTTCGATCAACTTCTTTTTGGCGTGGTACTGCTCGTTTTCGGCCAGCCAATCAGTCTGGTCGATGTGTGTGTAATAGGTGGGCTCGTGGGTGATGATCAGATTGGCGCCCGCCGTGGCGGCCTTGCGGATGACTTCCGGGGTGGCGATGAAGGTAGTGACCACGCCTGTGACAGGCTGCGCCGGGTCGCCGGACTTGAATCCATCCACGGTTTCGGCTTCCGGCGGTTTGGTCATGCCGGCCAAAATGGTGTCGATGACTTGCTGGATGGTGAGAGACACGTTTGCCTCCTAGCTGGCGGAGATGTAGGTGACCTCGGTGCGCGAGAATTCTTGCACAGGCTGGACGTCCACCAATTCGTACTGGCGGGTGCCGAGGCCCAGACCTTCGCAGTATTCGGTGACCTTATAGGGATCCTTGAGCGGGCCGTGCAGCCAGCTCAGGGGGTGGCCCTGGCGGGTGTGGACTTCCATGGAGGTGGGGATATTCTCTTCGATCAAGGGATATTTGCCGATGGCGTCCAGCACAGCCTGATCGAGCGCCACGATGTCATTGGAGCCGAAGATACCCACGTCGGGCAGGATGGGCATGCTGGTGAAGCCGAAGCAGTCGCACACAGGGGTCATGAAAGTGGCCAGGCAGATGTGGGTGGCCTTTTCTTTGGCGAAGGTTCCCATGCTGATGCTGGTGCTGATGGCGCAGGCTTCCTGGAAGGTGTGGAAGTTGATCGCGTCGATCTTGAGGCTGCCAGCGGGAGCCACCTTGAGGCAGCGCCCGCACTGGTTGCAGCCTTCGACATGCAGGTGCAGGCCATCGACCTGCTGCTTGTCCTGAACGATGGCCCCGAAGGGGCAGGAGTCGATGATCTGCTGGCGGACTGCGGCGTCGGGGCATTTGGCGGGGAACCAATATTGATCGTAGTGCATGGTGTCGTGCATGGCGCTGCGGGTGGGGCCGGACATGCAGCCCAGAGCCAGGTTCTTAACCGCTCCACCGTAGCTGCAGGTGGGGTGGCCTTTGGCGTGGGCAAAGTTGACCAGGAAGGTGGCATCCTGGATCAGGCCGCCCAGTTTCCAATCCTCGATGCCTTTGTAGGGATGCTTGTGCGCATAGTAGTATTTGTCCGAGGGGCCGGAGATGGGGAAGATGGGGCAGCCCAGCACTTCAGGAGAATAGCCGCGAGCGTAGGAGTGCTGCACGTCCCA
>JAEXTI010000128.1 GCA_023406965.1 Chloroflexota bacterium | reverse complement strand
ATGGAATGATCGTCGGAATAGCCGTGGAGAAGGTACAGGGTGGGGTGTTTCGTAACATCGGGGGCGGCGCCGGGTTTCCAGGCCTTGAGCGGGGTGATCACATCGATCGATACGGCGATTCCCAGCGCCTGGGAGAAGAATTGGGTGTGGTGAAGGGGCATGATTGGACTCCTTGTGCTGAAACCAAAGCAGAACTGAAGAACCGATGGCTGAATTATATCCGGATCGATAAATTTGGCCGCTTGAGGAATTGATAACTGAAGCGATCGGGCACGGCGCGCCCGGCAGTTTCAACCAGGGCAACCACTTTGCGCATGTGTTCGGCGTTTTGTTCGTTTCCGGCTTTTTCCACGCTGCTGTTGAACCAAAATTTGAACGGCGAGGTGGGACCGTGCATCAAGCGCTCGTTGATCATCATGTCCAGCACTTTCAGATCGGGATTGTTGTGCGCGCCGTTGCCGCAGAAGATATACTGGTCGGCGGTGATACGGCGTATGAATTCGGCGTGGGTGTTGTGCTCGGAGCCGTGATGCTGGACTTTAAGAACGTTGACGTGCAGATTTCCGTCGACGTCAAGCAAACCGCGCTGTTCGAGCCCCTTGAGGATGTCGCGGTAATGCCCGTCGCCAGTGAGCAGGAGAGTCTTCTTTCCTTCTTTGACGTACAACATGAGCGAAGCAAGGTTGGGGGTGGTGACCAGGTTGCGGTCGCCGAGGGCATTGGCAAAGCTGCGTATGTAACTGAGCAGTTTCATGCCTTCGGTCATGTAATCGAAAGCCGGGTCGTCCTCCATCTCTTTGCGAATGTGTTTAACTGTTTTCTGGTTGCGGTCCAGCCAGTTGTTCCATTCCTCGCGCAGTTTTTCCAGGTCGGCTTTGAGCGGCCCGATGATGTGAATGTTCATCCGGCCTACAGGAATGGGCGTCGCGGCTTTTTCGGCGAAGATGGTCTCGCCGTTGAATTCGGGATTGACTTGAATGCCCAATTGTTTCGCGCTGACCCGGCTGGAGAGCAGCAGTCCCTCGCGGACGGAGGTGACCAGATCGCCAGTGGATTCGCGCAGGTCAAGCAGACCTTCGCCAATCACCTGGGTGTCGGCGCTGAGGATGGACAGGTTTGCCACCAACTGCTCCTCGATGAGGCCTTTATTATCTTGAGTCTGATCTTTGAAGGCATTGTGCCAGATAACCCTTGGGCGGGGTGGACGGGGCGCCTGGGGGACAGGAAAGGCCGGGTTGTTGTTGGCTACCTGGTAATCATAGCGTCGCCAGGCAACCAGGTCGTCCATTAACTGTAGGATTCCGCCAATGTGATCGCTATCGATGTGCGATACGTATACCAGGTCGAGACCGTTACGCGCGAGGTGGGGCAACTGAGCGGCTACAAAATGGCTGTAGGATGCGCGCATGCCGCCGTCGATGAGAACTTTTTTATTGTCGGCGGAGGTTAGCAACAGGCAGTCGCCTTTATCGGAAGGAAATACATTGAGTCTCATGGTTTGATATCCTCGCGCGTGCGCAATTTGAGAACTTCATCCAGGCAGGCGGCCGGGTCGATGACCCCAAACCCGGCGTCATTGCGCCAGGAACTGCCTTGATCGCCCAGCGGGGTGGCGTTGTGATGCAAGATGCCCACGATTTGGGCGGCAGTCAACTGGCGGTCGACCGCCAACATTAAGCCAATCACCCCGGTGACATAGGGGCTGGCCATGCTGGTGCCGGTCATCGAAACCCAGCATTGCCCAGGGTGAAACCCGTTGGCGGCGATAATGTTGGTGCCGGGAGCGGCAATATCCGGTTTTTCCCGGTCGTCGCGGGTGGGACCCTGGCTGCTGGTGTAGTGCACTTTTCCATTGGCCTCGTCCAGGTTGGCCACCGCCACCACCGAGTTCGTACAGGCCAGCGAGCTGATCGAAGCCATGTCGGTGTAGGTTTGCTCGCCGAAGAAAGAAGGGAAGGCCCAGGCCTGCTTGCCGCCAATCACCCCGGCCCGGCGGGCATCGTCGCGCTCGATCCAGGCGTGAAAACGACCGTCGCGGAGTTCGCGCGAGAACAGGCGCACCTGCCAGGAACCGGCGGCGATGCCAACGACCTGTTTTTTGGAAAACAGCGGCGAGAGGTAACAGGCGATGTAGTTGAGGCCGTTGGCGGGCATGAAGGTTTCGTTGTAAACGCTGAGAAAGGTGTTGTTGGACAGGCGCAGGTTTTCGATATACTGGCGCGGCTCGACCAGGCTGGTCCACTCGCTGGCACCGGGGGCTTTGACCTGCACGGCGATGTGATCGCGAGGGCTGTACCAGATTTCGAGTTCGTTCTCCGAAATGTCCATGATCCCGTCACCGAGCACCTCCCAATGGAGGATTCTTTCCTCGCCCGGAGCCTCAAATTTTCCGGAGGTGTGGATGCGCCCCATGGTGAAGCCCCAATCGTCGGGGGCCATGCGCGCTTCTTGCCCGGCGTTACCGGCGGCCACGCAAATGCTGCGCCCCGGCGTGGCCAATTGGTAATCCAGCCAGCGGCTGGTCAGGCTGGTGGAGTCGTGCGAGTATCCGTTGGTGCCCAGGCTGATGTTGATGGACACGGGTAGGTTCAGCTCCTTGCCCAGGCAGAAAAGGTAATCGACGGCGTGGGCCAGGCGGGTGGAGTCGTAGAAGGATTTGCGCCGTTCCTGGTCGTCTTTGGGCAAGGCCAGCAGCACCGCTGCGATCCTGGAGCCGGGACAGACGCCGCGGTTTCCGGCAGCAATGCTGGCGACATGCGTGCCATGCGAGCCAGGTACCATCTCGGATTGCGGTTCCAGTTCGGTGGGAGGCAGTTTATATTGTTCTTCCGAGCCGATGGCGTAGTTCATCATCTCTTGAGTCAATTCGGAGCCGTAATCGAAACGTTCGGGAGGTTTGCGCCCCTCGCCGCCTTGATCCCAAATCCGTACAAAGCGCGTCTTACCCTCGGCGTCGAGGAAGTCGGGATGGGCAAAATCGAAGCCCTGCACGTCGATGATGCCGATAAGTACGTCTTGCTGCTGCGTGGCGGGCGTGGCTGCGCAGCGCTCTCCGGTTTCAGGTGGGTTGGTCACCACAGCAGTAGAAACTGGTTGGAAGAAGCGGATGGTCTCGGGGTTTTCGACTGAGATGACCTGCGGGGCTGCCAGCAATTCGGGCAACAGGGAGAGGGGAATGGTGGCAATGACGATATTGTCTTTGCGGATGGGCGGAGGGTCGAGGTCTTTAAGCACGTCCGGCAAGTCCACCGGGCCGCCGGTGTCATTGGCCAGTTGGATGAAGACGTTGGTGAGCACGTCGTTGGTGATTTCTTTTAATTTCCGGCGGCGGATGGTGGGTGGTTTGGCCTCCAGGGAAAAAGAGAAATTGTTGAACACCTGCATTTGCCCGGCGCTGATAGAGGGAACAGACTCGGCCAGCTCGGCATTCTGCACCACCAGTGAAGCAGTCTGTTCGGCGCGCAGCGTGTTAACCACCTCGTCACCATTGGCAAACATGCGCAACCGGGGCGAGAGTTTGTGTTTGTTTTTCATCTCTACGGACATAATTGCCTCCAGGTAGGGAAGTGTATTTTGATTATACTTCGGCGGGTTGTCTCGCCGGAGATTTGTGAATGAATCAATTATACAATATCTATTGCTTATTTAGAACATTGGTGCTAGCATAGAGTCATCTTTCAGTAAGCTCAAGGAGCATCTATGATTTCTGGAACCGTTGGACACTTGCAAATCAATGTTGACTCTCGGAACCTGCCTTTCTACCGAGAACTGTTCGGTTTTCTGGGTTTTCAAACCCTCTATTCAGACGATAATATGTTTGGAGCCGGGGATGCCAATCATACCAGCCTGTGGTTCGGCGGCGAACTCAAGCCGGTTATCAACGACTACGACGGCCCAGGAATGAATCACCTGGCAGTCTCTGTTCCAAAGCAATCGGATGTGGATGAGGCGGTGGCTTACCTTCGAGCACATGGAATTCCGGCGCTGTTTGAAACGCCGCGCCACCGGCCAGAGTTCAGCGAAGGCCCGGAGCACACCTATTACCAGGTGATGTTTGAGTCACCAGACCGTATTCTATTTGAAGTAGTCTACACCGGACCGAAGGAATAGCCCCGGAAAGTCTGGGTCAAGCTCTACGTTTGAGGGAGGGCGAAGAACGGGTCTGTTGTGCTATAGTATAGATATGGATTTCAATTCGCCTTCCCTCAAGACTTCGGACCCGATGGTGGATCAGGCTTACCGGATTGCCATTGGAGATGTGTGCGGCAACATTCTGCCTTTCCAGGACGGTCTGCTCGAAGCCCCCGCGCCGGTTTTGCTGGCCGGGTTAGATTACAACACTCCCTGGACGCGCGACGCCGCGATCAACGTGTGGAATGGGCTGGGGCTGTGGCTGCCGGATGTAGCTCGCAACACGCTGGTTTCAGTGCTCGAGCGCGGGCCGAACGGCGCGTTCATCGGCGGGCAGTATTGGGATTCGATCTTATGGAGCGTGGGCGCGTGGGCCTTCTATTTATACACGGGGAACCGGGGCTTTTTGCGCCTGGCCCTGGAGGCCACCCGCAACAGCCTGGCGCGCCTGGAGCAGGAAGAGTTTGACCCCGAGTATGGCCTGTTCCGTGGCCCGGCCGTGTATGGCGATGGCGTGGCAGCCTACCCGGATCGATATGCTCAGACCAACGGCTCCAGCTCCATTCTGGACTGGCCCGCCTGTCATCCCGATGAGCGGGCAACCAGGGGCTACGGGCTGCCCATGATGGCGCTCTCGACCAACTGCGTGTACTACCAGGCTTATCGCTTGGCGGGGGCGATGGCGGTGGACGCTGGGCAGCGCAGCGATCCCACCTGGAGCGATAAAGCCCAGAGGCTGCGCGGCAGTATTTTGAAGCATTTCTGGAATCCGCAGACCGGCTCCTTCCGCTACCTGGTGGACCGCTGGGGTGGGTGCGAAAGCCAGGAAGGATTGGGAAGCAGCTTTGCGCTGCTGTTTGGCGTGACCGAAGCAGATCAGGTGGGGCAGGTTCTGGCCAATCAAGTAGTTCCTGAAGCGGGGGTTCCCTGTGTTTGGCCGAACTTTGACCGCTATGCCGCTGCGGATGGAATGCGTTTTGGACGCCATGCGGGCACGGTTTGGCCGCCCATCCAGGCGTTTTGGGCCGAGGCTGCCGCTCGCGCTGGGCGGTTGGATCGCTTCGCGCACGAATTCGAGCGGCTTACTCGCCACATTGCGCGGGACGTGCAGTGCGCTGAGATCTATCACCCGTTGACTGGAGAAATCTACGGTGGGGTGCAGGAAGGCGGGACAGGGGAAGACGGGATGCAGTGGGCGTCCTGCCGACGGCAGTCCTGGAGCGCGACAGCCTATCTGCGTATGATCTGGCTGGGGCTGACCGGCATGCGTGTTTCGCCGGAAGGCGCCGCGTTCCAGCCGCTACTGCCGCCAGGTTTGGATGAAGTTTTCATCGAGGGGTTGCCATACCGCAACGGGCGACTGGACATTTTCATCCGCGGCCAGGGCAACCGGCTGGAAGAATTCAAACGAAACGGAATCAGCGGGCGGGCCTTTGTGCCTGCCGATATCACCACCACGGAAGTTCTCGAGATTCGCCTGGGCAGCGCTTAATTCTGCTCGGTGATTATTGACGTGAAGAATTCCAAAATTTGGAATGTTCTAATTTTGGGACTTATGAAGCCGTTTAAGTCTTGAGGCGCGTTCCGCAGGCTCGGCAGAACACATCACTGGCAGAGGCGCGTTTGCCACACTGGTGGCAGAAGGCTGCCTCTTGGGCGGGTTCAGATTCGGCGGAGCGGTGACGGCGGATGCGAGCAGGCGGCTCGGGCGAGCGTCCTGCGCGGGTGTACCAGAAGATGCCACCGGCAATGAGCGCCAGGCCTAGCCCACCCAGCAGCCAAGGCAGCACCTGGGTCAGGGTCATGCGCCCAGGGGTGGTGGTGTTCACCGGGGAGGCGGGCGTGGTTTGCTGGAATGTGCGTGGATTGGTCAGGTCATTGTTATCTTTGGCGTAACTGAATTCCACCTCAAACGGCATTCCGGCAGTGACGGCGCCGACAGCAAGGTTGAAGTAGTTCAAACCGTCTGCGCCAGTGGTCAGCGAGCCCATGCTGGGCTGTACTTGAAGCCCGGTGGCGGTGGGCGGCTGTTGGAAGGAGACCAGCAATTCTTCTACGGCATAATCGCCGGGCCAGCGGTAGATGAAAGTGCGCCGGTTGCTGTCTTGCGTGAGCTGCGGGTCGTAATATTCGACTTGAATCTTGGGTAGGGTGGCTGTGAAGTGAACCAGGGTGTAATCTCCATCCCGTCCGGCCATTTCATACCCCCCGGCCACGTTTGTGAGCGTATCACCGGACATTTCGGCGACGGCGTGGGGGGCGCCTGCCTGAGAGGGAATGCGCAGGGTGATCTCGGCAGGAAGTTTCACCGTGGGGGCTAATTCGATCCGGTATATAACCAGCACCTTCAGTTCCTGGTCGTATTCGGGCCAGACATCCACTTCCAGGCTCTTGTAGGAAACTTCATTTTGAGCATGGACGGCGGCTTGAGGGGCCAGCAAAAGGATGAAAGCCAGAATGAGCAGGAACCAACGGCGCATAAAACCTCCCAAAATGCCAGGCGGGGATGGATGAATAGATAGATTATAGCAGAATCTCCCTAATATTTATCTGGTATACAGATAAAAAGGATGGTTAGCGAGCCCCATATCCATACCCCAGAATGTGGATCTCACCGAGCCAATTCGTAGAGAGGGGCTTTTCTTGATAGCTCTTTGATGAATTAGACGTTCTTGGGAAAGGTATAATGCTAACAATAGATGTAACAATTGAGAGGTAGAGGGAAGTACCCGAGTTCGGGTCTCTGTTTCCTCTGCTTGAACAGTAATAATGGATATCGACGCAGTTACCAAGGAGAATGCATCGTGAAAAGTGTTTCAGTGATTTGGCGAGTTATTTTACTGGCGGGGCTGCTGTTGGGAAGCGCGGGCGCAAACCAACCGGCCTACGCGGCGCCTGCTTTGCAAAGCGGAGATGTACCGCGTTTTGAGCCGGGGCCGTGCATGTTTGATATTCCAGCGGGTATTACCGAAGGCGAGCAGGTCGATTGCGGCTGGTTGGTGGTGCCCGAAGAGCACGGCAACCCAAACGGTCCCACGATTAAGCTGGCTGTGGCGATTTTGCGCAGCCAGGTCGCCAATCCGCGCCCCGACCCGTTGGTGATGGCGCAAGGCGGCCCGGGCGGATCTACGATCGACTATTACACGCAGGTATTGTTTTACAGCGATCTGTGGAAGAACCGCGACATCATTTTGTTTGACCAGCGTGGAACATTGTATTCGGAGCCAAACCTGGTCTGTCCCGAGAACCTCGACATGACTATTGAACTGCTCGACGAAAACCTGGAAGCAGAAGAAGCCGAAGCGCGTTTTCGCGAGTCTATGCTGGCCTGCAGGGAGCGATTGACCAATGAAGGAATCAACCTCTCCGCTTTTAACAGTCTGGAAAATGCCGCCGATATCAACGCGCTGCGGCAAGCCTTGGGTTATGAGCAGATCAACCTGTACGGCGTGTCCTATGGCACGCTGCTGGCGCTGCACACTATGCGCGATTACCCCGAGGCGCTGCGCAGCGTTATCCTGGACGCGGTGGTACCGACGAATAAAAATTTCAACCAGTTGGCTCCGTTAACCATGGACCGCTCTTTTACAGAGTTTTTTGCGGCTTGTAGAGAAAGCGAAGAGTGCAACCGGGAATATCCATTCCTTGAGCAGACTTACACAGACCTCTATGCCCGGTTGGAAGAAAAGCCGGTCACCTTAAAGGTGCGCGACCCAGAGGGTGGAAAAATTTACTCCGCGCTGGTCGATGGCGACACGCTGGTGGGAACGCTCTTCCAACTGCTGTATAGCACCGAGCTGATTCCCTTACTGCCCAAGATGATTCAAGATTTTGAGAAAAACGATTATGCCTTTAGCGAATATGTTTTGTCGCTCATTACTTTTGACCGCACGATGAGCTATGGGATGTATTTCTCGGTGGTTTGCGCCGAGGACAGTGATCTCAACCTGGATGAGGTGGATTATAGCGGTATTCGCCCTGAGCTAGGTCGGGATGCGCAAATTGGCAATGAATCCCTGATTAAGCTGTGTGAAGGGTGGAATGTGCCTGCGCTGGACGACATGGTGGATGTTCCGGTGAGCAGTGATTTGCCGGTGTTGATTCTGAACGGACGCTTTGACCCGATCACCCCGCCGGATTACGGCGCCGAAGCCGCCAAGACCCTGCCGAACAGCTACTCGTTTACCTTCCCGAACACCGGTCACGGGGCAGCCGTTAGCAGCGAGTGTGCGGATGAAATTATCCTTGATTTCCTGGATGATCCGGGAGAGCGCCCGAATGACGTTTGTTTGCAAAACGTCCCGCCGGTTGATTTTGTCACCGACAAAGATGTTGTCAACCTGCCGGTGATCGCCAAAATTTTGGAAGGTCGCTTGGGAACCCTGGTGGGGTTGGTGCTCACGGGGCTGGCGGCGTTGATCCTTTTGTCTGCGTTGGTGATTTACCCGCTGGTCTGGTTGATTCGTTTGGTGCGCAGTAAAGAAGGCCGCCCGACACCCTTCTATGGGCACCTGGCACCCTGGGTGGCGGCAGCAGTTGCCGGGTTGATGCTCTTGTTCATGGTGGTGATGGTGGTTGCCTTCTTTGGCATGGTCATGGAAAACAACTACATCTTCTTGATGGGCGTGCCGGGCAGCTTCCGGCCCCTGTTCCTGTTGCCGCCGGTTATTGTACTGCTGGTTCTGGCGATGGTTGTGCTGGCGGTGCTCGGTTGGAAAGGCTCCTATTGGAATACCTGGCGAAAAGTGTACTTCTCAGTGCTGACCCTATGCGCGGTGGGCTGCGCGGTGTGGCTGGTGGCCTCAGGCAGTTGGGTGGCGATCCTGTAGAAGCAAG
>JAEXTI010000082.1 GCA_023406965.1 Chloroflexota bacterium | reverse complement strand
TTCCATCAAGGTAACCAGCAGGTAGCGCCCCTGCACCAGGGACGAATAGACATTCGGAGATACTTGATTGAGCATGCCAATGCCCGTGGCCCGCATAACCGAAAATTTGCTGTTTTCAACCTTGAAGATCAGGCTCCAGTTCTTCATGGCATGGAAAAAATCGCGCGGCGACACCCATTTCCCCAATGGCACGCGGCTGAGGGCCGCCACGATAGGGCTGCGGCGGTGCGCAGGTGGGGTGAGGTCATAACCGTCTTTGAGGCGGTTGATGCGGTTGATTTCATCATAATCCGCCGAGCGCACCCAGGTCCAGAAACCTTCGCGGAATCGCTCGGGGGTAGGCTCCGCCAGCCATGCCCGCCCCAGGTCGGTGATCTGCAGGTGATCCTCCTGCGCTTCGGCGAACCCTGAACCAACGATGGCATTGATTAGTCCGGTGACACGGATCGATTCGGTGGGACGGTTGCCATCCTGGGAATAGAAGTCGGCCAGCATTAGCCCCGTGCGGAGGTTTTTCAACGTAGTGGGAACCAGCAAGTGGTTGGTTACGCTAACGCGCACTTTGCCAGTGCTGATGAACCGCAAAGCTGCCGCCCAATCCGGCCAGGTCACTCGCTCGGGGTTCAAATGCTCCAGGGAGATGAGTTTGCGCCCATCACGGATCGCCGGGAGGGCATCATGGGTTGGCATATTGTAAGGGGGCAGCGGCTCAACCCACTCGCTCAAAACAGGCCCGTATTCTTCAGGCAGGTTAAGCTGGCTGAAAAAAAACAAATCGAAGTAAATATCCTGCTGGCGATAGCTGTGCCGGAAAGAGGGCGGCGGATTGTCAAAGCGGGCGCCGTATACATCGAGATCAAGCAGCCCGTTGTTGTACAGCGCCAAAGATACCGCACCCTGTCCTTCGGGAGGCAGCCGGTCCCAGAACTTGCGCAGGACACCCGGCTTGAGCAGTTCATGCAGCAAACGCTGAACCGCTTCACCTTTCGACGTGAATCGGTCGCGGATGTTGACGAACCGCAGCAGGGCTTCCAGGGTGTAGTCGGGATAACCGTTTACGACTTGCCGAAACTTCAAGAAAAGGTCCCCTTACAGGCTTGCGTAACAAATAAACATTCAGGCATGCAGACGCGCCGAAATTTCGATAGAAATCAAAGCAGTCTCCAGGCTTCCAGCCGAGACGAGATTTTTAAGGAGGCAACAGCGGCCTGCCAGAGCCCGTCGCCACAAACTTTCTCAGAAAGAACAACCCTCCCGAGTTATGGCTGCTGCCATCGGGGAGTTCGTCCAGCAAACCGGCATCACGCAAGGATGCGGCCGGTAGGAGAAAGCGTACTGGTGCATTATACCGCGATTTGTCAATGCACAGGGTAAAAGGCGCAAGTTTTGATTGCAGGATTTCCCCAGGTATAATGTGCCCATGCTCACTTACTTCATCGTATGCCTGACAGCGTTCGTGGTGGCGGGGCTGACCCTGTTTTCCGGCTTCGGGTTGGGCACGCTACTCATGCCGGCCTTCGCATTGTTCTTCCCCTTGCCCGTGGCGGTGGCTGCCACGGCGGTGGTACACCTGGCAAATAATCTGTTCAAAGCCGGGTTGGTGGGCCGCAACGCGGATTGGGGCGTGGTGGCGCGCTTTGCCATCCCTGGCGCGATTGCCTCGGTGGCGGGGGCGCTACTGCTCAACTTCTTCGCCGCCCTCCCGCCCCTGGCCACCTACCGCCTGGGCGAAAACGAACATGCAGTCAGCGCCATCGGACTGGTGATGGGCATCATCATCATTGCCTTCGCCCTGCTAGACCTGCTGCCGCGCTTCCAAAACCTGGCCTTTGAGCGCAAGTACCTGCCCCTGGGCGGGCTGCTTTCGGGTTTCTTTGGGGGCATCTCGGGCAACCAGGGCGCGCTGCGTGCGGCCTTCTTGATCAAAGCCGGGCTGGACAAGCAAGCCTTCATCAGCACGGGGGTGATGTGCGCGGTGATCATCGACATTGCCCGCCTGCTGGTCTATGGAGTAGGGTTCTATGCCAGCCAATTCAAGAGCATCCCGGTAGAACTGAGCGGACTGGTGCTGGCGGCGACTCTGGCGGCGTTTGGCGGGTCGTTCCTGGGCTCATTGATGGTGAAGAAGGTGACGCTGCGAACCATACAAGTGCTGGTGGGCGCGCTGCTGGTGATCGTCGGAGCGGGGATGGCAGCCGGGTTGGTGTAACCGCCTTACGAGAAGTTAACTCACCCTGAGCACAAATCGGAAGCGGGCATTCTCGTCGTACCAGACCGGGTGGTTGGTGCCCCACACATTGTTGTACAGGTTGAAGTGCATTCCGCCGGAGAGCGCCGGGAGACGGTTGTTGAAATCGAGCAGCGAGCGGCGCCCGGGGGCCACCAGGGCAGCATCCAGCGAGTCGATCTCCAACGTGCCGCGTTCGTCACGGTAGCGCACGCTCCGGCCGATGAGGTGCAGGTGGCGGGAGCCGTCGCGGACTACGTCCAGCGGAGAGATTGATTGGCCCATGACACCCAGACTCCAGCCGGAAGACTGGCGGATGCGCGGGGTGAAAGAGAACCACAGCGCTTCGGGCAGGCGGTTGGCTTGCTTTTCAAACCACTGCACATCAAAGTGAACCTCGGGGGCGGCATCCGGAAGGAACAGCCTGACTACCGCCCGGCGCGGACAACCCAGACTCTCCACCGGCTCGGCGGGAAAGGCCAGTTCGAGGACAAAGGATTGCCCATCTGTTTCTTGCCGCTGCCAGGCGGCCCGCAGATCGGGCAGCCACTCGCCTTTCACGGCGTAAGGAGCGATACCGGGTTTGGTGAAGTCGGGCAAAGCCCACATCGATGTGTGGCGCTTGTCTTTGTTGTACTGGCGGTAGAAGCGGTCGTAGTCGGACTGGTCAAAGCTCTCATAACGCAGCAAGCCCAAGGGGCGGTTCTCGCCGCCCCAGGCGCGGCGACCGTGGCGCAGCAGCCCCAACGCCCCGTGCGTATCAAAGGCCAGGTTGAAGTGGCGAGTGCGCAGCGGGGCGGCGGGTTCGTCCAGGCGGGAAAATCCGTCCAGGTTGGGCGGGGCAGGACGCAAGGCAGCCTGGTGGGCGCGGGCTTCCTCTGCCAGGGGTGTGTCGCCGAGGGCAGAGACAGCCTGCGTCAGGTAAGCGCGCTGTTCGGCCCAGGAGGACTCGAAGGTTTTAAAGTTGGGCTGGGCGCGGGCTGCGCGCAGGGCGGCGGGCGTGTAGTGCTCGTAATCCTGCAAATGCATTTTGATATCCATGCCCCAGGTGTGCTCGCTGACGCACATCAAATGGGTGCTAAAGCGCGAGAGGGTCGGGGCGTTGGGGTCGGCCCGCCCAGATTCGATCCATTCGCAGCGCAAACGCTGCAGTTCGCGGAAATCGGCCACCTTGCGTGGGTCGCTGCCCACGCCGTGACACCAGGAGTCACCAATCTCGCTGGTGACCAGGGGCAGGTTCTCGCGGACGGTATCCAGACGCGCCGCAAAGGCATCCAGGGTGGAAGCGGTCACCTCGGCGCCAGGAAAGCGCTTGCGAGCATCCGCAAAGACAGCCTGCACAGCCTCTACCGACTGCGGGCCGAGGTTATCACCGGTGTGGGCGAAAAGGATGGCCTCGGGCAAACCGGGGATGACCTCTTCAGCGCCGTAATTGCGGTGGTACATGACCATGATTTCCGCGCCGCCGGGTTCGCGCCAGCGGAAAACCGGTGGCACGTCGGGCGGGGTGGAGGCGCCGTTGACGCCGATGTGCAGGAAGCGGATACCCGCTTCGGCCAGGTAAGGCAGCATGGCGCGGCTGTGGCCGGGCACGTCGGTCATCTTGGCGGCGATGGTGCGGCGGCCAAAACGGCGGTCAAGGCGCTGGGAGAGGGACAACCCGTGACGAAAGAGGCTGGCATCCATCATCTCGGTGTAGGTGGTGAAGGGCAGGCCGTGCCAGGCGATCTCCCCGGCGCGGATGGCGTCTTCCATTTCGGCGCGGGCCGCAGCAGTGGCCTGTTCGAGGTATTCGTAGATCAACCACGAGCCGGTGGTCCAGGTGAAGCGTTCGGGGCTGCCGGACGCGCGCAGTTGGCGGGCCACCGCCAGAGCCTGGGGGATGTAGCGGGTGAAGTAAGCATTGACCACATCGGCGGCCAAAGCCGTGAACCCCACATCCAGGTGGGTTTTGAAGACGAGGTGAACTTTTTGGATGGCTGGTGTCATAAGTGAATCCTAGGGCAAATCATCCTGATCTGTTTGCCAATGTAACGGATTGGATTGGATGTACCGGCGAGTTTGATTGAGGTCGTCATCGTTGCGAATAACATGTTCGTAATAATTACGCTGCCAGACAGGCGCGCCACGGGTGTGACGAAGGTTATTGATCAAACGTGCAACGGAGGATTTATACGCGCCAATGTAAATGCCCAACGCCCCAACGGACGGACCGCGTAGGGGCGAGGCGGAATCACGCTCAGAATTTGAACCCATCTCTTGTAGCCTCGCCCTGCTGGTGGGAATGGGCGAGGCTAAGAGTTGGTCGGAAGACACCTTTGCCGAATCTCGCCTCGCCCCTACAGAATCCGGGGATGGCAAGAAGCTGTGTACTTGGGACGATACATCTTGTAGGGGCGAGGCGGAATCACACTTGGAATTTGATTCCATCTCTTGTAGCCTCGCCCCACTGGCGGGAATGGGCGAGGCCATGAGTTGGTCGGAAGACACCTTTGCCGAATCTCGGCTCGCCCCTACGGATTCGGGGTTCTCCGCAAGAATCCACAAAATAAGATGAACATGGTTGGGCATGATGACATATTCATCGATCTGGATAGTAGGGAACCGCAAGGGAAGCCGCTGTAATTCACCCTGCGCAATCAACCCAAAATGGTTCAAACTCATTTGGTCTTCAACAACTTCGCCGAACAATGTCTCATGATTCCACGCCGCGAGAGTGACAAAATACGCCCCTGGTTGGGCATAATCGTATTCCTTCAGACGAATTGAACGGCGATGTTTTTCCATTAATTCGATTATAGCGTTAGAATCGGGGATATCCTATTGCCCTGGCATCGAGGCCTCATGAAAAAAGCCCTCTACCTGCTCGACTCCTCTGCCTACGATTTGATCTACGGCCCGGAAGAACGCGCCGACATTGCCCGCATGGTGGACATCTACGCGCCGCCGCAAACCGCGCAA
>JAEXTI010000493.1 GCA_023406965.1 Chloroflexota bacterium | reverse complement strand
CGGTGCCCGCCATAGAAACGGTACACCTTCCCATCCGGGCGGGTTGTCGCGGCATCGGGCAAGGTCGCCAGCAGGTTCTCTCCGCCGGGCACGCTCAAGGACAGAATGCGCGGTCCAACCGATTGGGTGACCAGCAAGCTGAGGTGCTCATTTTGCAGTGTGACACAATCCTGATTCATATAACGAGTGGTTTGCATGGTGATTTCGGGTCCTTTGGTGGTGGTGGTCGGGCCGTGTCAGTAGAATCCACAGTATATTTTGCGGCCTGCTTTATTTTACACTGATCGCCCGCAACTAAGCATAATATCGCTCACCCGAGATTATTTCTTTAAGGTTCCTCAGTGCGTTTCAGTCACCTTGCGGATATTGCGCGGGTGCTCAGTGTCATACCCCTTGGCAGCGGTCAAATGATGCGCAAACAACTGCCCCGCCACAATCGCCACAATCGGGCTGAGCCACTCGGGAATGCCCTGCGGCAGCGGCATCGTCGATTGAGCCAACGAAAGCGCCTCCTTAGAATTCGAGATGACTACCAGCTCAGCCTGATATTCGTTACGCAGGGTCCGGAGCATCCCCATCATCGACTCGTACACTTCGCCGTCCGGGGCCGCAGCCATCACCGGAAAACCTCGTTCGACCATCGCGATCGGCCCATGCTTGAAATCCGCCGACGAATACGGTTCGGCCTTTACATAGGTCAGTTCTTTCAGCTTGAGCGCCCACTCAAAAACGGTCGCATAGTTGTACCCCCGCCCCAACACGACGCAGTGATCCATATAGCGGTAGCGCTCGGCCATGCTGGCGATGGCATCATCCAGCTTCAGCATCTCTTCCACCCACCCCGGCACGCGCTCCAAGTCCTCGAAGCGTTTCGGTTCGCCTGATAAGGCAATGGACAGCATCGCGATACTCATCAGTTCGCTGGTATAAGTCTTGGTGGCAGCCACCGCCCGTTCTTCTCCCGCTTGCAGGTCGAGGATGAAATCGGATGTCTGCGCCAGCGGTGAATCCGGCTCGTTGGTAATCGCCAGCGTCAGACAGCCCTGGCGTTTCCCTTCGGCCAGCACGCTGACGATATCCGGGGACTGCCCGGATTGGGAAATTCCCACCACCAGGGCGTCGCGCAGGCGAGGTGGTTGTTTGTAATAAGTAAACAGCGAGGGTGCCGCCAGGGCCACGGGCAATCCGTTGCGCGCCCCCCACAAATAGTTGGCATACCGCCCGGCGTTGTCCGAAGTTCCCCGCGCTGCCAGGAACACAAAACGCAGGTCGTGCGAGCGGGTCGCGTTGGCAATCTGTTCAACCGTTCCGCGCTGGTCGGCCAGCAAACGGCCCAACACAGCAGGCTGCTCGAAGATTTCAGAATGTAACGACATAGCCTATCCTTTCACCGCGCCGCCCAGGCCGCGCACGAAATGTCGCTGGAGAAGGACAAAGAAGATGATGATGGGGATGATCGTCATGGTCACGCCCGCCGCCATGCCGCGTGCATCAGAAGTCATCATGCCTTGCATGGCCACCAGGCCGACCTGCAAGGTCATGTGCGTGCGGGTGTGCAGCATCAGCGAAGGCCAGAAGAAATCATTCCACTGGTTGACAAAGGTGAAGATCGCCGCCGTCGCCAGCGAGGGCCGGATCACGGGCAGCAGAATGCTCCACCAGACGCGCAAATCGCTGGCACCATCCATTTTTCCCGCCTCGATCAAATCGTTGGGCACGGTCTTAAAGGCCTGCCGCAGCAAGAAGATGTTGAAGACCGTCGCCAGGTTGGGGAAGATCAACGCCAGAATGGAGTCGTAGTATTTAAAGACATTCACCGCCAGCACATAGCTGGGAATGGAGGTCAGTTGAGGCGGAATCACAAAGGTTGCCAGGAGCAAGTAGAAGATCAGGTCGCGCCCCTTGAATTTCATCTTACCCAGCGGGTAGGCCGCCAGGGAGCAGAACAGCAGGTTGAGCACCACCGTGGAGAGCGACACGATGACGCTGTTCATAAAGAAAGCCGGAATGGGGAGTTGATTCCACACCCGGATGTAGTTATCGAAGGTCGGGTCTTTGGGAATGAGCTGCGGCGGCACCGAAACGATGGCGTCGGCAGGACCCTTGAAGGACGTGAAGAACACCCACACGAAGGGGAAGACCGTGAACAGCGCAATCAGGATGAGCACGACATACCAGAAGATGGTCTCCCTGGTTTTCTTCCAGCTTCCACTGAGCAGGGGCGAGATGCGGTCAGGGGTAGATTGGGCCAGTTCCATTAATCTGCCTCCGTTCCGCGTTCCATCAGGCGGATGTTGATGATCGAGAATATCAGGGTAATGAGCAGCAGGACGATGGCGATCGCGGAAGCCATCCCGGCTTCCTGCAGCCGGAAGGCCTTGCGCCACAGGTAGAACACCACGGTCACGCCGCTGTTCAAAATTCCACCCAGGCCGCCAGTCAGGATGTAGATTTCATTGAACACCTGCAGCGCCGCCAAACTGGAAACAACCCCCACCACCACATACTGAGGACGCAGGCCGGGAACGCTGACGTGCCAGTGCTTCTGGATCGGGTTGCAACCGTCAATGGCAGCCGCATCATACAGTTCTTCGGGAATGTTTTGCAGCCCGGCCAGGAAAATCATCATGTAGTAGCCCAACCCCATCCAAATCGTCAATATCATAGCGATGGGCAGGGTCATCGACGGCTCGGCCAGCCACTGGATGGGCGACTGGATCACTCCCAAGGAGAGCAGCAACCCATTGAGCAGCCCGTTGGTGTCCAGCATCAAGCGCCAGGAGATACCCACGGCGATGCTGCCGCTAATGACAGGGATGTAGTAGACGGCCCGGAAAGCGTTGATGCCAGGGAGTTTGCGATTGACAACAATTGCCAGGATCGTGCAGAGGACGATTAGAATGGGGGTGACCAGCAGATAGGTAAAGGAGTGTTGCAATGCCAGCCAGAAAATTTTATCCGTCAGCAGGGCCTTGTAATTATCCAGCCCCACCCACAAGGGCGGTGTAGAAATATTATATTTCGTAAAACTGTAGTAGAAAACTGCCCCAATTGGATACAGCACAAAGGTCGCGATGACCAACAGCGCGGGGGCAAGAATAAGATAGGGCGTGAGAGAAATTTTTTTTTTGGTCATCGGTTCTTGATCTTTGTCTGAGAGGAACCCTTTGGCAATTCTCCTCTCTCCTGCAACCCTTTCAGGTCGCAGGAGAGAGGGGAGGCCGGTGTTTGATGCACTCATTCACCGGCCAGAGTTGGATATCAGATTACTTCAACAGCGCGTTGGCTGCGGCAACCGCATCGCTCAACGCCTGCTGAGGATCCTTGCCGTTGAACAGGGCTTCCTGGATCTCCTGCAGCACGATTTCGTTGACTGCCAGCTTCTCGGGCACGGCGGGGACGATATCGGCCAACTGAGCCACAGCATCCTTCGCGCGCGGCTTGGCGCTATCTTCAATCGCCACCGGCGCCGCAGAGAAGAAGGGGTCGTCATAGGAAGCGGGGGTCGAGGGGTACACTGCGGCCAGCTTGGAAAGCTCAATGTTGGTCTTGGCGTTGGTCATCCACTGGGCCAAAGCGATGGCGGCATTCGGGTACTGGGTGGTGGCGCTCACCGACATGGCCATGAGGCCCTTGCCAACCACACCGGACTTACCCACGGGCGAGTTGACCACATCCAGGTAACCATACAGGGCGGGGTTGCTGGTGCGCACTTCGCGGATCAGGTTCGGGCCGGTGGCGTAGAAAGGCGCCTGCCCGGAGATGAACAGGTCCAGGCCAACGCGGTCGTTGTCGGTGACCAGGGCAGTGCGGTCCACGAGGCCGTCTTTGACCATGTCTACGTACATTTGCAGCCATTCAACAGCCGCCGGAGAGTCAAAGGTGAAGGCGGTGCCTTCTGCGTTGATGATCTCCACGCCGCCTTCATACACCATCTGCGCCAGCAGATCGCTGGTGGTCAGGCGAATGTCGCACAGTTTGCCGGTGGCATCTTTGATGGTCTTGCACAGCGCGGGGAGTCCATCGATGGTCTTGGGGAAATCCTCAACCGTCAAACCGGCTTCTTCGAAGATCTGCTTGTTCACCAGGTTCACGTTGATGCCCTGATAGTAGGGGAACTGGTAGTGCTTGCCGTCCACCACCTGCTGCTCCCACAAGTTGGGGAAGTAGGTGTCGATCACGGCCTGGGGCACCAATCCGTCCAGCGCCAGCAGGTTGCCTTCGGCGGCGTACTGGGTGACCCAGCCTTCCGAGATGGACAGGTTGATAACATCGGGGGCGTTGCCGGCCGCGAAACCATTATTCAGGTCATCACGGAAGGTGGCCTGGTGATCTTCCCACTTTACCTTGACGCCGGGATAGGCAGCTTCAAAACCAGCAATGGCGTTCTTGACGTACTCATCAAACGTGGGGGAGAGCCAGAAGGTCCACATAGTGATCTCGGCGCCTTCCTCCACATTGGGGATCACGGCATCGGGATTCGGGCCGGGCGTGGGGGTCACAACCACCTGAACCTCAACCTCTTTTTCAACGATCTGGGTCTCTTTGACGACCACGGTTTCGCGAATGGTCTCAGGTTCGACAGCAACCGGGGTTGCGGCCGGCGCGCAAGCGCTGAGCACGAGGGAAACGAGCACAAACAGAACAAAAAGCTTCGTACGCATGGTACATTCTCCTGAAAATTGGGTGAAACGGATTCGGTAACGGGTTGGAAATACTGAAACGGGGCAACTTTGAAATTCTCAAATCCTGTCGATCTTCCTCCACCTCCTTTGTGGTCGATCCAGGATATGGCCCAATAAACGGGTTTTTAATTGGGCCATATCCTGCCAGAGTGCTGATTTGCTAGCCGGTAAATGCGCCTGATCGCTCCAGGCGGTCGGTAACATCCCGCGAAAAGCGGGCGATGTAGTCCTGAATAAACGCGCGGATGTCCAATTGGTCGTCCTGGATCAACGGGGTCAGATCCATGCCAAACGACAGGCCCTGCGTGGCGTCGGTGCCGTGAGATTCGTGGTAGGTGGCGTTGGCCTTGCGGCGGCCCATGCTGGCCAGGTCATAGCGCTTGCCCCCGGCGATTTGCGAGTCAAACACCCCCAGCAGCGCCGCCTGCAAGTTTTCGTGAGCGCTCAGGTCAAAGGTCACCTTGTCCGAGTCGACCAACCAATCCAGGTTGCGCCACACCTCGCAGCCATAGAGTTTTTCCGGTCGCTCCGTGGCAGGCAGAGCCCGGATGGCGGCAATCACGCGCTGCGCAACGGCTACGTGAGTGTCATGTTTGTCCGCCAGGTTGTGGGTGTAGACCGCTTTTGGGCGAGACACGCGCAAAAGCGCGGTGATATCTTCCACCGGCTGGAGGTTGCCCGCGTTTTTGATGATTTTGCTCGGGTAATCCAGCAGCACCTGCGCGGCGAACTCACCGACCACAGCCGCCTTCTTCTGCTCTTTCATGCGCACGGTGTGCATTTCCTCGTCGGTGAAGTTTTTATAGATGTCGTCCCGCGG
>JAEXTI010000468.1 GCA_023406965.1 Chloroflexota bacterium | reverse complement strand
ACCCTCGAAGAGGAATTTCAGCAGACTCTCGAAGAAGAAGCCCTGCTCCAATCGATTGAGGATTCCGCGCTGTGCCCCGGCTGCGGGCGGCGCGTTCGGGATGAATGGGTAGCCTGCCCCGGCTGCTACACCCGCCTGAAGAAACCCTGTCACCAGTGTGGAAAACCCATGGAACTGGCCTGGAACCTGTGCCCCTTCTGCGGCACCCCTGCTCCGGGCATGCGCCGTGATAACATGACCCTGGACGATGCGTTGCGCAACCTGCCCAGCGAACCGTCCGATAACGGCCTGAGCGCTTCATCCTCTCCGCCCGGCGATCAGGTATAATGAAGGCATGTATCGTTTAGCTCCGCTCGAACCCGTCGATTACCTGATTATCGGTCACATTACCCAGGACCTGACCGCCAACGGCCCCACCCTGGGCGGCACTGCCTCCTTTTCCAGCCTCACTGCCAAGGCCTTAGGCTTGCGGGTTGGCATTGTCACTGCTTGCGACCACTGCGTAGACGCCTCCATCCTGGATGAAATTCCGATTGCCGGGCTCAACTCACCCACCACTACGACATACGAAATCACCTACACCGACCAGGGCCGGGTGTTGTATTTGCGCCAGCAAGCCCCCCAACTAAACCTGTCTTCCATCCCCGAAACATGGCGCAGCGCCCCCATCATCCACCTGGCCCCCGTGGCCAACGAAGTGGACCCCAACCTGGTGCGTGCCTTCCCTAACGCGCTCATCGGTCTCACCCCTCAGGGTTGGATGCGCTCCTGGGACGAAGACGGACGCACCCGCTTTAGCGAATGGGCCGAATCGTCCTACGTTCTCGAACGCGCCGGAGCGGCGATCATCAGCATTGAAGACGTGCAGCGCAACGAACAGATCGTGGATGAGTTCGCCGCCTCTGTGCGGGTGCTGGCGGTCACCGAAGGCGCCGAGGGTGCTCGGGTCTACTGGAACGGTGACGTGCGCCGATTCAAACCCCCGGCGATGAGCGAAGTCGATTCGGTTGGCGCCGGCGACATCTTCGCCGCCGCGTTCTTTACCCGCCTGCATGCCACCCGCGACCCCTGGGAAGCGGGCCGCTTTGCCACCCAACTGGCTGCTTTTGGCGTCACCCGCCGCGGCCTGAATAGCATTCCCACCGCAGCCGAAATCCAATCCTGCCTGGTAGAAGTGATCGAAAGAAACTGAGCTTATGACACGCATCTACACCCTCGTCAACCAAAAAGGAGGCGTCGGCAAGACGACCTCGGCCATCAACCTGGGCGCTTACCTGGGCTACTTTGGGCAAAGAGTTCTGCTCATCGACCTCGACCCGCAGGCCAACGCCACCTCCTCCCTGGGTGTAGATAAAAATACCGTCCGCCACGGCACCTATGATGTTCTCATTGGCGCCGCCCAACCCGGCCCGCAGATCCTGCACAACCCGCGCCTAAAAATATCCCTGCTGCCCTCCTCACAGGCCCTGGCCGGGGCAGAGATTGAGCTGGTGGACGTGGCCAACCGCGAAACCCGCCTGCGCGAAGCAGTGCGCACACTCCACGATCGCTACGATTACATTCTCATCGACTGCCCGCCCTCCTTGGGCCTGCTGACCGTCAACGGCCTGGTGGCTGCCGCCCACGGCGTGATCATCCCCGTTCAGTGCGAGTACCTGGCCCTGGAAGGCCTCGGCCAACTCACCCAGACCATCCAGCGCGTGCGCACTTCGCTGTACCCTGATCTGCGCGTTCGCGGTGTCATTCTCACCATGTACGATGGGCGCACCCGCCTGGCCACCGACGTGGTCGGCGAGGTTCGCAAGCATTTCCCCGACCAGGTCTTCGAAGCGGTCATTCCCCGCTCCATCCGCCTGGCCGAAGCGCCTTCTTACGGCAAACCCATCTCCTTGTATGCGCCCGAGTCGCTGGCCGCAAAAGCCTACGAGTCTCTGGCCCGCGAGGTGCTTGCCGGAGACGGCGTTCACATTCCCCAATTTAACTAACCGGAGCTATGGATATGGCGCGCAAAGGTGGGCTTGGAAAAGGCTTAGGAGCACTCATCCCCGGTGACGATGAAGCGGTTGAAAACGGCTTGACTCAGGTGCCCGTTGAGCGCATCTTGCCCAACCCCAGTCAGCCGCGCACCGAATTTGACCCCGCCGACTTGGAGAGCCTGGCCGAATCCATCCGCGTGCATGGCGTCCTCCAGCCGTTAGTGCTCACCAGCTACCCCGGCAGCGAGAACTACACCCTCATCGCCGGTGAACGCCGTTGGCGCGCCGCCCAGATGGCCGGCCTGTCCTTTGTCCCTGCCATCGTTCGCCCGGTTGGCGAACAAGAGCGCCTGGAACTTGCCCTGGTCGAAAACATCCAACGCACCAATCTGGGGCCGCTAGAACTGGCCGAAGCCTATCACCGCCTGCAAGATGAATTTGGCCTGCAGCACGATGATATCGCCGCGCGCATGGGTAAGAGCCGCCCGGCGGTCAGCAACACCCTGCGCCTTTTGGACCTGTGCGACGAAGTCAAGCAAGCCTTGCGCGACGGAAAAATCAGCGAAGGTCACGCCAGGGCGCTGCTGGGGCTCACCCACCCTCAGGCCCAGCCCGCCGCCCTCGAAACCGTGCTCAAGCTGGAAATGAGCGTCCGCCGCACCGAAGAACTGGTGCGCATGTTGAATGGAGAACGCCCCGCCCGCCGCGTCAAAGCCGAACGCCCCGCCGAGGTTTCGGCCATCGAAGACCGCCTGCGCGGCTATCTGGGCACCCGGGTAGCCCTGCATCACGGGAAAAAAGGTGGCTCGCTGACCATTTACTACTTTTCTGATGAGGAACTTGAAGCATTAATGAGTAGAATAGTTAAGGAAGGTTAATTACCCTATGCGTCTGCTCCACAATGCCCACATCCACACCCTCAACCCCGCCCAACCGGTCGCTACGGCCATCGCTGTTGACCAGGGGCGCATTCTTGCCGTTGGCAGCAGCCAGGAACTGCTGGCTGAGTTCGCTGAACGCGCCGCCTGTGAAGACATGCACGGCCTCACGCTTTGGCCCGGGCTGACCGACTCGCACCTGCACCTCGAGCATTACGCCTTCAGCCTGCAAATGATCGACGCCGAAACCACCTCGCGTGACGAATGTCTGCGCCGGGTGGCGGAACGCGCCCAAACCACCACCCCGGGACAATGGATCCGCGGGCACGGATGGAACCAAAACGTATGGCCCGAGGGCTTTGGCTCCGCTGCCGACCTGGATGCCGTCGCGCCGGATCACCCGGTTTACCTGACAGCCAAATCACTGCACTCCTCTTGGGCCAACAGTGTCGCGTTGCGTCTG
>JAEXTI010000427.1 GCA_023406965.1 Chloroflexota bacterium | reverse complement strand
GCGACCGCGGAATGGAGCGGCATCACGCGCTGCGGGTTGGCCGAAGGCCGGTTGACCTCTGCCCCGTTCTTTAGCAGCAGTTCGACAATCTCGGTTCGACCGAAGAAAGCAGCCAACCCCAACGGTGAGAAGCCGTCTACGGCGGTGCCGTTGACCAGTTCAGGGTTGGTGCCCAGCAAGGCTTTTACTCGCCCAGTGATGCCGATGGCCGTGGCAGCAAAAATATCGACCTGGGCGCCGTGCTCAAGCAAGAAGCGGATGATGTGCGGCTCGTTATAATACATAGCGAATAAAACAGCCGAGACCCCCGAGGGAGTAGCGGCGTTCGCCAGGGATGCGTCCTCTGCCGCCAGCGCGCGAACGGCGTCCAAGTCGCCGCGCATGATGGCCTGGAATAATTGTTCCGGTTTGTTCATGGTTGCTCCTGCTGCCCCCGTATGAAATGTAGACCAAAGCCCGGAATTATTATACAAGATATGATGGGTGGTGAAACACTTTCAGGGTGAGAAAACCGGCCACCCTTACTGTCTAAACTCTGTGGAGCGGCATCGGGATTGCGCAAGGCGTCTTTTGTCTGTACCCCATGCCTGCCTGGCGATTTAATGAGTAAGAGCCGGGTACGCCTGCCCGGCCCTTACTATCGGAGGAGAAGAAGAATTGAAAGTCGCCCGTTGAGACTATATTAGCATAGCCTTGGACGCGTTACTTGACGCCAAAAGTACGCCTTCCCTACGCTTGACCTACATTGTCATACCATTTACTGTTTCGGCTTGGTAACTGCCCAGAGGGTGAAGAAAGTTCCCGAATTCGGGTATTCTCCTCCGCCGGTAGAACCGGGTTTATAATCCTTTTATGCTTCGCTCTCGATATCGCCGGATTCTTTGGTTTTTTGCTCGCGTCTTGCTTGGCCTGCTGTGGTGGGACATTCTCCTGCCGCGCATCGGCTTGCGCTCCCTCTCCAACCGCACTCGCCCGACCCGCATGAAACGCATCGCCGTTTCATTCCGTGCCCTGGCGGTGCAGATGGGTGGCGTGTTGATCAAAGTCGGGCAGTTCCTCTCGGCTCGCCTGGACGTGCTCCCGCGCGAAATCACCGACGAATTATCTGGCCTGCAAGATGAGGTCAGCGCTGAACGTTTTGAGGACATTCGCCGGGTGGTGGAAAGCGAGTTCAATCGCCCCCTGGATGAGTTGTTCGCCGAATTCGACCCCCAACCTCTGGCCTCCGCTTCTATTGGGCAGGTGCATACGGCGCGCCTGCGCCGCGCTGAAAACCCCGACGGCGTAGATGTGGTGGTCAAGGTGCAGCGCCCTATGATTGAGGCCATCGTTGATGTGGATCTGGCTGCTTTTCGCGTGGTGGCACGCTGGGTCAACCAGTACCCGCCCATCCGCAAACGCATGGACATGCCCTCGTTGATGGAAGAGTTCAGCCGCTCGCTGCTGGAGGAGATCGACTACCTGCGCGAGGGGAAGAACGCTGAAACCTTTGCCGAGAACTTTGCCACTCGCCCCGACATCCGCGTCCCGTTGGTGTATTGGAGTCACACGTCCCGTCGGGTTCTGTGTCTCGAGCGTATCCGGGCCATCAAGATCACCGACTACGAAGCCATCACCGCTGCCGGCATCAGCCGGGCCCAGGTTGCGGAGCGCCTGTTTGATACCTACTTGCAACAGATCTTTGAAGATCGCTTTTTCCACGCCGACCCGCATCCCGGCAACCTGTTTGTGCTGCCGCTGGAGAACCCCGACCAGCCGGGAGCGTGGCAGCTCATCTTTGTAGACTTTGGCATGACCGGCACGCTGAGCGAAACTTTGCTAAAAGGCCTCACCGAGGTGCTAATCGCGCTCGGCTTGCAGGACCCGGCCCGTCTGGTGAAAGCCTATTCATCTATGCACATCCTGCTGCCTGGGGCCGATGTAGAGGCGATTCAAGCCGCCAGCGCGGAAGCTTTCTCGCGCTTTTGGGGACGCACTGCGCCGGAACTGGCCGGCATGGGCCGCGAGGAGATTATGCAATGGGCGGCTCAGTTCGCCGACATTCTCTATGAACTGCCCTTCCAGGTGCCCGAAGATTTCATCCTCTTGTTCCGTTGCGTTGGCATTCTCTCGGGCATTTGCAGCGGGCTGAACACCGATTTCAATATCTGGACTCAGGTCACGCCTTACGCCACGAAGCTGGTTGAATCCCAGCGCAGCGGCGGGGTGGAGATGATTGTCCGCGAGGCGGGTGATTTGCTGCGCGTACTGGTCAGCATGCCCCGCCGCGCCGAAAATCTCATCAACCGCCTTGAGCAAGGCAAGCTGTCGGTGCAGACTCCCGATTTAGGCCGCCAGGTCAGCCGTCTGGACCGTTCGGTTCGCCGGATGGCAGGGGCAGTGGTCTTTGCGGCTTTCTTCCTGGGCGCGGTTCAATTATATGGCGGCGGTCACACGACCCCCGCCTATGTTGCCCTGGGCGCAGCCTTGCTTAGTTTGACATGGACAGCCTTCAGTCGCTAATAACCGCGCCGACTCTTTGAGAGTTGCCGTGGTACCGCATTTTTTGGTATGAGAGTGGCGAAGCCACTCTCATACCAAAAAATGCGGATCTCACCACGCCGATTTCCAATGAACCACCGCGCCTTTATTGACAAACTTAATGTAAAATGGATAATAACTCTAGCCCTATTCCATTCCTCTAAAGGCACCCGGCGGGACATGAATCTCGGCGAGCAGAACATCAAACGCAGACGTCAGATCATCTTAGCCATTTTTGGTTTACTTGGTCTGTTATTTTTTATCATGTTCCGGTGGGAAATCGGCGACGTTTTAAGTATGCTCTGGAACGTATTGCGAGCCCTCTTGAAACGTAAGGCTATTCCGGCCTTTACGGATGTGCAAAAAGAGTCTTGGAATGTGCTCATTGGCTTCACACTTCTCTGGAGCTACTTGGGGGTCTTCTTTTTCTGGCTGGGGGCCATCTCCTGGCAGGCGCTCTTGCCGGTGAGCAATTTTAGAGAAATCTACCGCACAGCCTTTCACTTCTTGCTGCATACGCTCGGATTGCATGGCCCGGCTGTGTTCATTAAGGACGGAAAAATCCTCCAAACCAAGGAAGATACCCGCAAAGGGCCGGGCGTGGTGGTGGTGGATTTTAATAGCGCCGTTGTCCTGGAGGACGAGGTGCCGCCGCCCGGAGTCCAGCGCGCGATTGACAATATGATCCATGCCGTGCTGCGCTCGTTTGGCCTGGCAGATCCCATCCAAACACCCGAGGCAAAAGGCCCCGGCATTGTTTTCATCCGCCGGCGCGAGCGCATCCGTGGCGCAGTCGACCTGCGAAAGCAGTTCAGGCTTCAACCGAAGGTCACTGCCTACACCCGCGATGGTATTGAGGTCTATGCCAATGTGTGGTCGATCTTCACCATTGGACAAGACCCAGCTCTTTCTGCGGTTCAGGTTTGTTACGATGGCGACCCGCGCTCAGAAAATCTGAGAGTAGTGCAGTTGGAAGAGTTGCCCCCCACCAGCGACCAGACGGAGAAAGTTTTCCGAGTGAAAGCCCTGGTAGATGAACTGGACCGGGAAGACCGCGCTGAGATTCATCGTTTTGCGCGGGTTGCGGAAGTGTTGGAAAGGCACGAGACCGAGGAAAAGAAGCTCAAGCCATACGAACCGCTGCCCCGCGATCGGGCGGTTAATCGAGGTAAGCAGGAACTGCCTAGCTTTGACGCAGAGCGGGTTTTTGCGGCGGTTTTCTCTCAGGCGCGTGCTGACCGTGACCGGGTTTTGCCCTGGGCCGAGCTGCCCACTCGGGTGGCGTCTGCTTATTTCCGCGAGATCCTATCCCAGGTTAACTATGACGAGTTGTACCGGATTGGGGAGGGGCAGGCTCCAATTACGCGTTACAAAGCTCGCCTGCGGCTGGCGATCCGCAACAACGGCTTGCTCTCCTACCGCCTGATTTATCCCCGAAATGGGGTGAGACTGGAGGTAGGCAAGGCCTATAGCGAGAGCGACTTGCGCGTGACAGATGTGAACCCTTTGACCAACTCGAAAATGCTGCGTGACCGGGGTATTCGTGTCATTGCTGCCGGCTTTGGCGATGTGATGCCCGTATCCGATGCGGTTTATCGCTACCGCCTGGAAAGCTGGCGGGCCCCCTGGCAGCGCGAGACTGAAGTGGTTAACGCTACGAAAGAGCTGGAAGCCACGCGCATTCGAGCCAAGGCGCGGGCTGCAGCGCAACGCGACCTGGCGGCCAATATGGGACGCATCTTTGAAACCTATGAAAACTCTCAAGAGATTCTTGTTCTGCGCGTCTTCCAGGCGCTAGAGGGCGTGGCCTCAGACCCGCGCACGCGCCAACTTCTGCCGAATACTGCCATCGATATGATGCGCTCGCTCCAGATGTGGATCATGCCCAACCGGCAAATGGGTCCTGGAATGATGGGCGGAGATCGTCAAGGTCAAGGAGAAATGGAATGATTCGCCGGCGCCCTGCTCAAACCACCGAGACCAAACAAATCCGCCAGCGGCCCACCCAGAATGCGGAGGCCATGCGCCAGCAGTTGATGGGGCTGTTGCGGCTCATTTTTATCGTAGTTATTCCCATCTGGTTCTCCTGGCGTGGTGCTGTTCGACTGGAAGGTGTCTTCCCGGAGCAGGTGCTGATTCACTTCCTGGATCGCATCCCCGGATTAGGAATCTTGCCCGACCGCATGATCATTTGGATGGCGGTCATCCTTTCACCGCAAGGCTTCCGTTATCTGCTTGCCCCAATCACAGCCACCCTGGCGGTGTTTACCTACGCGGCTTTTTTTGTAAAAGATGTCTATGCCTTAGAGCGTTTTCGCGATGGGTTGCATTACGTTTTTTCCTCGATGACCAGCCTGCTCTGGCCAACGCTGGAGATCCGCGGCGGCGAGAAGGTGTTGCGCAAAGGTGTGCCAAATCTGTTGGATCAAATTGGTGGGCCAGGTTATGTCATTATTCAACCGGGCAATGCCGTCTTGTTCCGCACCCTGCGCCAACCTTCCAATATATCCATCCGCGAATCCTATTTCATGGTGCCGTTCGAGACAATCGGCCAGATTGCCAACCTGGATGATCAGCAGGACGACCGGGATGGAATTACCAGTATGACTCGCGATGGTATCCGAGTGACCTTGAAAGATGTTCATTTCCGCTACCGCATCTTCCCAGAAATGAAATACGGCCGCCCAATCCGGCGTTCATTGGAAGACCCTTACCCGTATGACGAAAAGGCCATTTGGAATATGGCATACAACCTTTCGGTCACTGCGGAGGGCGACATTGAACCCTGGCGAGTTGCCGTAGGTCGCGCAACCGTCGGCGGGATTACGGACTTTATCAGCTTTAACACGGTCGATTTCCTCACCGCCCCGCGTGAAAACAGTCAGGATCCGCGCCGAGAGCTGCGTTTCAACTTGTTGCAAGGTGAAACGAAAGCGGCTTTGCGCGGGGTGGGGGCGGAATTGCTGTGGGTAGATGTGGGCCATGTATCGATTGATGAAGAGGAAGTTGATACGCAGCGCGCTGATGCCTGGGGCGCGGAATGGGCTGGAAAGGCGAACATCGAGCGAGCCTATGGCGAAGCAAAGCGCCAGGCTTACCAGGAGATGGGGCGGGCAGAAGCCCAGGCTGAGCTGATCATGAGTATCTCGGAAATGATGAAGGATGTGTCTGAAGAAGACCGGCCAGAAATGACTCGCCAGTTGTTCCTGACGCGGGTAGCTCAACTGCTGGATTCTATGACAGAAAGTGCGAACCGGTCAGAAGGAGGCGCGAATGATATCCGTTGATGAGGCTTATAGCTGGCTGGATCAGGTTCCAAAACCACAGTTGTCGACCGAGATGACCTTAAACCTATTTGAACTTCAAAATAAATACATTCCGAAGGATCATCGCGATCGGTTGGCGAATAATCTTCGTATAACCTGCCAGCAGATATCCAATATCAATGAGCGCCTGTATGTGCTTACCGCCATTGGTCGATACCACCTGTCGATGGGTGAATTTGATGAGGCTGAAAATGTCTTGCAAGATGCGCTGCGTGACTTTAGCGAGGGCTCCCATGAAGTTGCCGTGGCAAAATGGCTGCTGGGTATTGCTCAATGGAATGTAAGTCGAAATGCCGCGGCACATGCCAATTGGACCAGGGCTCGCATCGCGTTAGCTGAATGCCAGAATTTCTGGCGAAACCGCCAGGATCCAGAGACGAGAAATGCGGATGCTCTCAAGAATTTGTGGTATTCAGACGTTCTTAGGAAAATCCGGGTCGAGATGGCATGTCATATGGAAGAGGCGGATGCCTGGCTGACTCGTTTTGATCCATCTTCATTATCCGCATCTGCTCGAAAATTAGCCATGCGTATTCGTACAGATATCAATAAGCGAAAATTCATCACGGTATATGAGTTTAGTAATCTTCTCATCGGAGTTACCCGCACCAGTACGAATCCTGCTGAGAGCGCGGAGGCCTGGGAAATCATCGGTCTTGCTGCAAGCCAGACAGGTAACTTTGCGGATGCAATTCTGTACTTGAAACGCGGGCTTTCCGCGTATGATCCCTTCAGTCATCAAGGGGCAACCGTAAAATGGATGATTGGCATTGCCCAATGGGCGCTTCCGGGAGAACACGGAAACGCGATTGCCAGTTGGCAGGATGCTATTGAAAAATTCGAGTACAACCGGCTGATGGCGGATCGGGCAAACAATAAAGAGAAGCGCGACTGGTATGCCGGGTTGATTGAAACATTGAAAGAAGCTCTGGCGATGATGCAGTCGGAAAGACTAGGGTTGTAGCGGATCTTCTGTCCGCATCACCCAGCTTTCAATTCCGGGCCGTCCAGCAGTGTTCACGGCTGGAGTATCTGCAGATACTATGACTGTGATGCCTTCGTCAACCAGATCTTCCGGTGAAAAACAATTCCATCCAGGGATGTCCGTAACACGATCATCCCGTTGTGGATCGAATATAGCGAGCACGCGCTCTGCCAGGCGTTTTTTCATTTCGTCGAATAACTTTCTGACCGAGCGGGCATTTCCGAACTGTGCGGGAGCTTGTCTTTGCATAGCAGCGAGCCTGATCTCGGCCATACGTTGCACATCGACTGGCAATTCTAAGCCTTCTTGGACTGCATAAGCGCAGAGTAATGCGCCCATCTCTTCCTGGTTGAGATCGGAAAATAAAATTGGGTCAGCGAAGCGGGATTGCAAGCCGGGATTTCCTACCAGGAATTCCCCCATCTCTTGCGGGTATCCTGCAACGACTACCACGAGCCGATTGCGGTAGTCTTCCATGGCTTTCGTCAACGTGTCGATGATTTCATAATTTGCTGCTCCAGTGCGCCGTGTAAGGGCGTAGGCTTCATCGATGAATAACACACCATCCAGCGCTTCTTGAACCAATGCCGAAAGGCGACTGCCCGAATCACCTGCATAACCAGAAATGAGTAATGGAGCTGAAACCTCCACTGTATGACCCTTGCGGAGATAACCGCAGGATTTGAGTATTTCACCATACAGGCGAGCAATGGAAGTTTTTCCCGTGCCGGGATTGCCTACAAAAACTTGATGTAAAGTAGGGAGGTTCCACCCCACATCCGCTGAAAGAGTCCGTTTATGTTGTTCATATTCCACGAGTTTCGCCAGCCGGGTTAGTTTAAGTTTCACCTCACGAAGTCCCTTGAAGCGTTCCAGGGTCTGGAAGGCTTGCCTGGTCTCATCTGGATTTGGTGCAAGCAACCGTTGGTATTCCGCCGGAAGATTATCAATGCCAAGGACGCGGGGTAACACTTTGCTTTTGCCAGAATTCTGAACATACCATTTCCGAGAGGTGGCTTCGAACAGGTTCTTTACTTCTCCTGCATTTCCTGCAGTTTCATCGTTAGCAATGGTGAAGCGAGCAAATAAGTGTTGGAGTTGCCCCCATAAGTCTTCCGATATTTGAAAGCCCTCTTGGAGTGCTATGTTATTGAAAATCATTGCTAATTGATCAGCAGTATATGGCGCGAATCTCAATCGGAATTCTGAGGGGAATCGTCGCTCAAGACCGGGATTTTGGCGGAAAAGACGCACCATTTGTTTTTGGTATCCGGCCAGAACAACGAGGAACTTTCCATGGTCGACTTCCATTCGATGCAACAGGGTTTCGATGGCTTCCTGAACAAAGCCTCCACGTTCACGGTCGGCCAAGCCATAGGCCTCGTCAATGAACAGAACGCCTCCCAGGGCTGAATCAACGGCTTGATGCACCAGCCTGGCCGTTCCGCCAATATGATCAGCTACGAGGCTGGTCGGGCTATGCACGACCAATTGGCCTTTTTCGAGCAGCCCACAATCATGCAAGATTTCTCCTAGAAGACGGGCGACCGTAGTCTTGCCCACGCCCGGAGGACCTGTAAAAACCATATTCAGTAAGGGGAGTTTTTGCTGCGAATGGTCGGCTTCCATCCGTGAAGCCCATTTGACCAGGTCATTCACTGCCGTTTTGATGTTGGCCATTCCGACAAATGAGTTAAGAATCTCTAGGGCAGGTCTTGCATCCTTCTTGCTGGAA
>JAEXTI010000412.1 GCA_023406965.1 Chloroflexota bacterium | reverse complement strand
CCGACCGCTACGCCGATGCCTGAACCGACGGAAGCGCCCAAGACGATTGTTGACATTGCCGTGGAAGATGGCCGCTTCACCACGCTGGTAGCTGCGGTGCAGGCGGCGGGTTTGGTGGAAACCCTCTCTGGCGAGGGCCCCTTCACCGTGTTTGCCCCCACCGACGAGGCTTTTGCCAAGCTGCCTGCTGGCACGCTGGATGAGTTACTCAAACCCGAGAATAAGCAGCAGTTGACCGATATCTTGCTCTACCATGTTGTGGCCGGAAAGGTGATGGCTGCCGACGTGGTTGCCCTAAGCGAAGCCGAGACCGCCCTGGGTAAGAAGGTGATGGTCAAGCTCGAAAACGAGAAGGTCTTCATCAATGACTCCGAGGTTGTCATTACCGACATCGAGGCCAGCAACGGCGTGATCCATGTCATCGACACGGTCATCCTGCCGCCCGCCGAGCCGCAAGTGATGGATATCGTTGACACCGCTGTTGCCGATGGTCGCTTCACGACCCTGGTGGCTGCTGTTCAGGCTGCTGAACTGGTTGACACCCTCAAGGGTGAAGGTCCCTTCACAGTGTTTGCTCCCACCGATGAGGCTTTTGCCAAGTTGCCCGCCGGAACGATCGATGAACTACTCAAGGCTGAGAACAAACAGCAACTGACCGACATTCTGCTCTACCACGTGATGGCCGGTAAGGTGATGGCCGCGGACGTGAGCGATGGTTTGATCGCCGACAGCGCTCTGGGTACCTCGTTGTTCTTCAAACTCGACTTGGGTAATGCCTATGTGAACGAGGCTCAGATCATCATCACCGATATTGAAGCTACGAATGGCGTGATCCATGTCATCGACACTGTGATCCTGCCTAAGGATATCGTTGACGCCGCAGTCTTCAACAAGTTCGACACACTGGCTGCCGCGCTGACCGCCGCCGAGCTGGTGGAAACATTGAAAGGTGAAGGTCCCTTCACGGTCTTCGCCCCCACCGAAGAGGCCTTTGCTGCTCTGCCCGAGGGCACCCTGGACAGCCTCCTTCTGCCCGAGAACAAGCAGGCCTTGACCGACATTTTGCTCTACCATGTGGTGAGTGGAAGCGTCCTGGCTGAACAGGTGGTGACGTTGGAAAGCGCCGACACCGTTCTGGGACAGCCCGTGACGATCAAGGTGGAAGATGGCAAGGTGTACGTGAATGAAGCTCAAGTCATTGTGACTGATATCAAAACCACCAACGGTGTCATCCACGTCATCAATGCAGTGATCTTGCCGCCACAATAAGCATGTGAGCTGCTAACCTTCAATAAGAGGTTGCTAGTATAATAAAAGGGCTGTCCAATGAAAATGGACAGCCCTTCTTCTATATTTCTTCGGGGAGGTACCCATCATGACATCAATCTCAGACTTTTCCAACAGCCCGAAGTATAAGATCAAAGACGTCAGCGATCAGACTGGCATCCGTCCGGTGACGCTCCGGGCCTGGGAAAGGCGATACGCGGTTTTATCTCCCAGCCGTTCCGATAACCGTTACCGGTTGTATTCTGATCGCGATATTGCCGTCCTACGCTGGTTGAAAAGCCGCACATACAGCGGGGTATCCATCAGCGCGGCGGTGGAAGAACTGCGCCAGTCTATGGAACACGGGAAGATGCCAGAGGTACTCCCTGCCAGCCCGGCAATACAGCCGGCCAAAGCAGCCAACCCACCCGCCCGATATGCGCGCGAGCTTTATCGCGCGCTGCTGCGCTATGACGAACCAGATGCCAGCGATTTATTGCGCGAAGCGCTTTCAGTTTTTGATCTGCGTACCTTCCTTGCCGAAGTGATCACGCCTTGCCTGGTGGATATTGGCACGGCCTGGTACCGGGGCGAGATTCGCATCACCACCGAGCATTTTGCCAGTGCCTTTATCCAGGGTAAGCTGTCAACGCTCTTGCAGTCATACCCCTACCACCGAAACGCGCCTTACATCATGGTGGGTTGCGCCCCGAACGAGATGCATGAGATTGGCGCCTTGATGATGGCGGTATTGTTGCGCAGCGAGGGCTTCCGGGTGGAATTCCTGGGCCCAGATATTCCCCTGGATGATTTGGTGGACCATGCGCGCTATGAGAAACCACAAATGGTCATCCTGACCGCCACCTCGCGTGAGACGGCGCTGGAGATGAAACGATTAAAGGAAAAGTTTAGCCGTCTGCGACCTGTGCCGGTGTTCGGATATGGTGGTTCGGCTTTTAATCTGGAGCCGGATTTGCTTACCCAGGTGCCGGGGATTTTCCTGGGTAAATCGCTGGATGATGCCACCGAGATAGTGAGGGACTTATTGAAGCCTGAAAAACGTACCCGGCAAGTGGCGAAGGTCTAGAATGCTAGTTGAACGGCGAGTTCTAAACTCCTAGATAGCAATGCGTCCCCGTATCCTTGCCACCAAGTTGCATATCCCTTCCTGGAGTGATAACGCAGTCAGCCGACCGCGGCTGTTGGCGTTGTTGAACACTGGAGTTCGTGATCAACGCAAGTTGACCCTGGTTTCGGCGCCGGCGGGATATGGAAAGACAACCCTAATCGCCGAGTGGTACCATTTGCTGCCAGAAGGGGTGCACGGCGCCTGGCTTTCTTTGGACGAGGCTGACAACGATCTTTTGCGATTCTTGGGGCATTGGCTGGCGGCTTTTCAAAACGTGGCCCCAGCGGTGGGGGACAAAGTGCGGTCTTTATTGGAAATTCCCCAACTACCCCCGGTTGACCATTTGATGGATGAGTTGATTAACGATCTGTCTTCCCTCGAACGCCCCACTTTGCTCACGCTAGATGATTACCACGTGATCACAAACGCGACCATCCACCAGGCGGTAGCGTATTTTCTGGATCATCTTCCGGCGCAAGTTCACCTTGTGATGACTACGCGGGCTGATCCATCCTTGCCGCTGGCACGGATGCGAGCGCGGGGACAGATGACTGAAATCCGCGCCCAGGACTTGCGATTCACATGGGAAGAAGGTCGCCAGTTCTTTGGACGAATATCTGCCCTGGATTTGACAGACGAGACCTTGATCGCTTTGGATGAGCGCAATGAAGGTTGGGCTGCCGGTCTGCAACTGGCTGCTCTAGCGCTGCAGCACCAATCCAATCCGGCGGCTTTTGTGGAGACATTCCGAGGCAGTCACCGTTATGTGCTAGATTACCTGGCTGAAGAGGTCATCCGCCAATTAGGCGAAACAACCCGCGCGTTTCTCATGCAAACCAGTATTCTGGAGCGTTTTAACGCCGAGGTATGCGCTGCGCTTACCGGCCGCGAGGACAGCCTGGCGGTGATTGCGCAGTTGGAACAGGCCAACCTGTTCGTCATCCCGCTGGATGATGAGCGGCGCTGGTATCGTTACCACCGTTTATTCGTTGATTACTTGCGCAGTTTGCTTTCAAAGGTAGAACGACAGGCGCTTTGCCGGCAGGCATCCATCTGGCACGAGGAGAACGACTTTACGGCAGAGGCAGTACGCTATGCTTTGGAAAGTGGTGACCCGGAATTTACTGCCAACGTTATCGGCAGGGCATTGGCGAAAGAGACCACATGGTCCCAGGGCGACCTGGCACAATGGTTGACCTGGCTGGATGGGCTTCCCGCTCAAGTCTACCCCAGCCGACCGCAATTGAGCCTGAATGTTTCGAGAGTATTGTATCTTTCAGGGCGTTTTGATCAGGCCGAGGCTTTGCTCATTCAAACCGAGGAGATGCTACAGAGCGGAGAGCTGAAACAGGAAACCGAGCAAATGATCGCCTTGGCAGAGCTGTACCGCGGGTCAATTGCCTCGGTGCGAGGAGATTTCGAGCAGACTGTTCAGCGCACCGAATATGCGTTGGCGCGCATCCCGCGCGAGAATCATCTGGCCTATGCAAGGGGCTATTTTAGCCTGGGGATGGCTTATGAAATCGCTGATCAAACCGGTCAGGCGGCCCAAAATTACTTGAAGTCAAGCGCTGAAGCTCGCGAAGCGGGCGTCCTCTTCCTGGCAATGCACGCCCTTTGCGCGGCGGCCCAGGTGCAGATCAAGCAGGGGCGGCTCCATCAAGCGGAGCAATCCTGTCAGATAGCGATTCAATATGCGCAAGGCGCGCGTCTCTATCCACTCGGACTGGCGTGGTCTATCTTGGGCGGGATTGCTATAGAACGCAACGATCTGTCGACGGCGGAACGATACCTGTCGGAAGGTATAGCCCTTTCCAGACAGGGAGGTTTGATGGATGATGTGGTGTTAGGCGAGGCGTATCTGGCCCGGTTGCGCGTGTATCAAGGTGAATTACCGGTTGCCCTGAAGGCATTGGAAAATATCAAAGTTTTGATGACCTCGTTTGGGGTTCAGCGGATGGAAATCCTGGCAGGAGCTGTTCTGGCCCGCCTGAACCTGATCCTGGGGCAGGTTGATGTTGCCGTGAAGTGGGTGGAAGGCTATCGACTTCACCGAGAGCAGTTTTCTCGGGAGTTTGAGGAATTGACCTTTGCTCGTACTTTACTGGCGACGGGGGCGTTGGACGAACTTCCATCCATTGTTCATCCTATTCTCAACAAGGCTGTGGCGGCTGAACGAACCCAGACCGTGATTGAGGCGATGATTTTGTTGAGCCAGTACCACCTTGCCCGGCGGGAGGTGGAGCCCGCGTTGGAATGGTTAGAGAAATCACTGCGCCTGGCGAACCCAGAAGGGTATCTACGGATTTACCTGGATGAGGGGAAAGCTCTGATGGGATTGTTTCCCAGGGTCCGCCACGCTGCGCCCGAGCTTGTGAATTTGATCCTGGGACAGCAGCAGGTGGAACTCGCGCCTCAACCCTCGCTGGGCGAAACGCTGCTCGACCCACTCAGCCAGCAAGAAATCCGGGTGCTGAAGCTGATCGTGGAAGGAAAGTCGAACCAGGAAATCGCAGAGGAATTAGTCATCAGTGTAGGCACAGCCAAATGGCATGTGCATAACGTATTACAGAAGCTGGGGGCGAGCAATCGTCCACAGGCGATCGCTCGGGCCAGGGAACTGGGCTTCTAAGTCTAAAACTTCTTAATTCACACAGAGCCGCGCGAGCGGCTCTGTGTGAATTAACCTACCCAAAACCCTACCTGCGGATAGGGGACAAAGGTTACTCTCGGGGATACACTGTTGTCAAGAAAACAGAAAGGATCACAAAATGAAACTCAAATTCTTAGCTCTCTTGTGGATGGCCTGTTTGCTCACGGCTTGTGGCATTCAGGCAGCGTTAAACACCAACGCGGACGATGTGGCAGCCGCCGCTGATGCGATCGTTGATTTCACGGCGCCGGCGAGCTACTCGCCAGAATTTTTGGCTGAGATCAATGGATATACGGTGGTTTCCTACCGTCCCAACCAAGGCAATGGGCACTTGTATTTGGTACAGTCGCGAGATGCTGCCGATGCCAGCCAGATGGAGGAAGCGCTCAATGAGATGAATCCTGGGGAAAAGAACCGAAAGGCGCGTTTGACCGTCCTGGAGACTCGCGCGCTGACCGTGCGTGAGCAGGAGGCCACCCTCGTGATTAGCGAAGGCACGAACGGAAACGGTGAGGGTTACCGGCAGGCCACTCTTGCGTTTGAGGGAAAATCAGGCCCGGCACTGCTAGCATTCTCCGAATCGCTGGCGGCATGGGATATAGAAACGGTTGAGGCTTTAATAGCTTCTGTACATTAGGATCAAATATGACTCCCTCGAACCGTTCTGTAATGTATCGCATTCGCATCGAAGGTGAGTTGGACGA
>JAEXTI010000387.1 GCA_023406965.1 Chloroflexota bacterium | reverse complement strand
TTGGGGTCCTGCGCAATTTCGCGATCAACCCGCGCGAACTGCGCAAGGCCTATAACGAAACTATTCGTCGCAGGGACCGGTCGCTCAGTATTCTCTCCTTGCCTAGAGCACAGGAAATCGCTGCCGAGCGAGTCATAGAAATGAATGCTCTTCTAACAACCTTTGAAACCCAGACACAGGGCTGCTTTTAGGTCCCAGTCTACCCCCCAATCAATGTCGGAAGCGGATTATTCATACCCCTGCGGGTTGTCTTTCCCTTCCATCAATGCCCTAAAATCAATCAGCGTTTCCTCAAACCCCACACTCTCGAAGGTATCAAAACTGTTCTCGCGGGGAAGGATGATGTTCAGGTTGTGAACCGCCATCCGAATTCTCATCCGCCGGAGGAACCCCTCATCGCTTGAACACCCCGCGACCTGAAGGAACCTGCCCCTCAATTCCGGCGGGTAATACCACCACAGGATCGCCCCCAGGTCTAAGGCGGGATCTTCCATTGACATCATTTCGTAATCAATCAGATACACCCGTCCTTGCGTAGAAACCAACCAATTGGCGTTGCATATATCGTTGTGCGAAGCCACCAGGCCTTCACCCTCGAATTGATAGATTTCGTTCCGCAAACACTCGATGCACGACTCCACATACGCAGCAGATTCCGGCACCATGAATCTGACACCCTTCCAACGCCGCTCCACCTCCGCCAGCGTGTCCAGCCCAGCATCTCGGTAGAAGCCGGACCGCTTCGGAGACAAGACTTGTTGCAACGCCTCGCATTCGTGTGTCACGCGGATTGCCTGCGCAAATTGCTCCAGGTGATCACGAAAATCCTTTCTGGAGGGCTTTCTTCCCCCCACTCGCTCTTGAACCACCAGTGCAGTGCCATCTTCCAGACAACCTGTCATAATGAGGTGCGGAGCCAGTCCCAACGAATCCATGATGCGATACCGTTCAATCTCAACCCCCAGCTTGATGAAGCAGGATCGCTCTGCGCAGCGCCCGAAATAGGTCTCGTTCCCCGTCCCCTGAGGGGGCAGGCTCAATTCCCAGGTGCCGCAGGGGAATTCCCGCTCCAACATTCGGCGCACTTCAACCAGGTGGGCATCTCTGCGGAAAACCATCTATCTTCCTCTTTTCGTATGTAGCAATTCTCGCCATTTTTCTCCGAGCTTGCCAGATCAGGGCGTCGAGCCTATCTTGCCAAAACATTGACGCTCAACCCCGTTTCTATTGACGCAAACAGGAGTACACTAGATTATATGGTAACTACTCATAAGTGAGGAAAGTTCCTGAATTTGAGGTTTATGCGCTTGTTATGCAATCGCACAAACCTCAAATTCGATTTATACATCTTGAAGTGAGGTTGAGACATGAGTACGCGCAAGCTTAAACGGCAGCTCGGGTTGGCTCAGGTTGTCATGCTTGGCACCGCCGGCGCGATCGGCGGTGAAATTTTTGTGCTCACCGGGTATGCTGCCGGCATGGCCGGCCCTGCCTTTGTCGTAGCCCTCATCCTCGCTGGTCTGCTCAGTTACAGCATCGCCCTGAATTACGGCGAACTGGCTTCCTCTTTCCCGGTCACAGGCGGAGCCATGACTTATGTCAAGGAAGCCTGGGGGCGAAACCTACTCTTCTACCTGGTTGGCTCTCTGGATTGTCTCTCCAGCACCTTCTATGCCGCTCTTTCAGCGGTCGGATTTTCTTACTCCCTGAGAGTTTTTATCCCCGGCTTGCCGGTTGTCCCCGTTGCCATCGGGATTATTCTGGTCTTTGTTGCACTAAACGTTCTCGGCGTTGGAAACATCGGCAAGGCGCAGATCATCCTGGGCGGCATCTTATTGTCTATTCTGGTCGCCTACATCTTGCTGGGTTTCATTCTTCCCGGTGGCTTTCAATGGACCACCTACCTGACCAACAACCGTCTTTTCATCCACGATAACGCATGGGAAAATTTCTCATCCCTATTGTCCACCATCGCCCTGGCCTACGTGGCCTTCATCGGTTTTGAGGTCATCGCCGATGATGCCGAAGAGATCAAAGACCCCGACCGTGCCATTCCCCGAGGGATCCTGATCAGCCTAACCTTGTGCCTCGTACTTTACGCCTTAATTGCCCTGGTTACGCTGGGCACGGTTCCCTGGACGCAACTGGCTGGGTCTGAAACAGCATTAACCGATGCCGTAGGCCGCTTCCTGCCCGGAGTTGGGCCGCTGGCCCTGGCGTTAACGGGCATCATCGCCACCATCACAACCCTGAATTCTGCCATGCTCAGCGCCACCCGCGAAGCCTTCACCATGAGCCGCGATGGCATGTGGCCTCGTTTTCTTTCCCGCCTGAGCCGATTCCGCACGCCATATGCCGCCACCCTGGTAATCGGCGGCATCATCTGTGTCATCGCCGCCATTGGGTTGGTTGATTTCCTCAGCTATATTTCCAGCTCTGGTTACCTGTTTGTCCTGTTCTGGTCCAACCTGGCCCTCGTCCGTTTGCGCCAGCGTTATCCCGACATGCGCCGTCCATTCAAAGCGCCTTTCTTTCCGATCACGTCTTATGTAGCGATGGGCACTTGCCTGTTGATCGTCGCTTTCACCGAATGGCGAGCGCTGGCTTTTGGCATCGGCCTGCTCGTTTTCCTCACCCTGACCTACTATCTTTCCCCGATGATCAACCAGGCGTATGTAAAGCACATTCGCACTGTCGAGAAACTTCGCAGCCGTATCCTGGTTCCCGTGGCCAACCCACAGACCGGCGTGAATATGGTACGTCTGGCCGCTATTCTGGCGCAATCCATCGAAGACACCAGCATCTGTGTCTTCCATGTGGCTCGTCCAAACCACAACCATACCGCTTCGACCAGTAAATCAATCGAGCGGCGCCTTGCCTCCAACTTAACCTCCTCGATTCCAGATCAGATCGTCCAGGAAGCGCGCAACCGGAATGTGCCCCTCTACACCAAAACGCGCAGTAATCCTAGCATCGCCAAAGGCATCCTGGAAGAAGTTGAGGCTTCCCAGAACATTAAGCTCCTTCTGGCCGGTTGGCCCGGCCCGCTCAACCCTACCGCAGGCGTCGAAAATCCGATCCAAACCCTGCTGGAAAAAGCCCAAACCAACGTAGCGGTTCTGCTCGGCCCCAACCTGGGCCAGATCCGCAACATCCTCGTCCCGGTGGGCGGCGGGCCTCATTCCCGCCTGGCGCTGCGCCTGGCTTATGAAATTGCCGAACAAGAAAACGCCCGGGTCATTGCTTTCCGCACCTATACCGAACCGATGGAGACCGAAGAGATCGAAGACCAGATGCTCGATCTGCGCCAGGTTGTCAGCGAAGAACTCGGTGAATTCCCATTGCGCGTTTCAACCCGCCTCGCTCCCGCAAAATCTGTAGTGGCCGGCGTTCTGGATGAAACAAAACGCCAGCCCTACGATCTCCTGGTCATGGGCGCGTCTGAAGAATACGGTTCCGGAACGCGTTTGTTTGGCTCTGTGGATGATTGGATCATCGAGCACGTTGAAAATTGTTCGGTGCTCTTGACCCGTCACTACGAACCGGTCGCCATTCACTGGCTGCGCCGGCGCATCAAGCGTATTCTGGGAGAATACTAAACGGCCTGTTCATTCTACGAATGTAGCCAGCCGATGAATCTGATGATCATATAACTTCCCATCCGGCATGATCGCGCCGTCGATAAAAATTTCATCGATATGGTACAAACACAAATCCGCGCCCTTGAGGTTAGCGCCGGTTAAATCAGCCCCATCCATCATCGCCCCACACAGGCACGCATTTCGCAAGTCCGCCCCGCGCAAATTGGCGTCTGTAAAATTGACCGCGAGCAGGTTCGCGTAACGCAAATCTGCGCCCGAGAGATCCGCCCCCGAAAAGTCGGCCCATTCAAGATTTGCCCGCCGGATGAGCGCACCCTTGAGGTTAACGCCTGCCAGCTTTGCATTTTGCAGCCGCTCACCACTCAAGCTGGCGCGAACACCCCCTTCTTCTCCGTTCAGGTACTTCAGATGAGCCTTTAAAATTCGATTGAGTTGCTGTCGTTCCATATTCTCCCCTCATTAGTTTTCTTAAAAAAACAACCCCGCCTACAATCAGGCGGGGCTGTAAATCGAGCTTCTCTCGATTCTTAGCGACCGCGCTTGATCAGGCGATAGACGGCTATCACAATCACCGCGCCGATAATCGACACGATGATGCTGGTCAGGTTGACCCCGGTGACCAAATCGAGCCCAGTGATCAGGCTGGCCACCCAGCCGCCGACAACGCTGCCGACGATGCCCAGGATCAAGTCCACCAACATACCGGTTTTGGCTTTCATCAGCCAGGATGCCACCAGGCCGGCAACCAAACCCACCACGATAATTGAAATTATTCCCATGTTATCCTCCTAGAAACTCCGAGTTTAGACGCTTTCGCAAACTTTCCGCAGCAGGTGCATGGCCTTCTTCACGCGCATCGCGTCCTTGGGGTTGCCGCCCGCCACAAAATTGCCCAAAATACCGCCGCCCATCAGGGTGTCGAGCGTGTATTCCACCTCGCACTCATCGGCCTTAAGACCCAGGAAGCCACCACTCGGCTTGAGGGTGAACACGTGCGAGTCTTTGTCGTTGTCCATCTGCGTGAGGATTTCCAAACGCTTCAATGGCACGACTTTGACAATGGCTGCCCGACCAGTCTTGCCGTCGTCCACCCACTCGAAGGTCGCCCCTTCGGCAACTTCAGTGACGTTGGCAACACTGTCAAAACCGGGGAACCATTCTGGCCAGTGGGTGGGGTCAGTCATCACCTGCCACACCTTTTCAACTGGCGCATCGATTTCCATCTTTCGTTCAAATTTAGGCATGTTGATTACCTCCTCTTATTAGTTTAGTACAGCACTATACTTTTTGTCAAATGCATGCCATGCTGATTGTTTGCCTCTCCAGCCTCTAGCTTCATCGTTCTATCCCACATTTGGCAACCAATTGAAAAATGGTTATACTAACCCCTCATTGGAGAACGGATACTCATGGCAGAAAACACCCACCGGATGAACGGAAAGATTTGCATAGTCACGGGTGCCGCCTCGGGCATCGGGGCTGTCACTGCGCATGCTCTTGCCCAACAAGGCGCTTCGGTTGTCATCGTCGACAACAACGTCGACAAAGGCCTCGCCACAACCAGGCTAATCCAGGAACAGACAGGAAATTCTGCCGTTGAATTTTTCCAGGCAGATCTTTCCTCGCAGCAAGAGATCCGCGACCTGGTTAAGCGTTTTCTGACGCGTTACCAACACCTGGATGTGCTGGTGAACAATGCCGGGGCCATGTTTGCCGAACGGAAAGAAAGCGTTGACGGCATCGAAATGACCCTGGCCCTGAATTACCTTGGGTATTTCTTGCTTACCAATCTCCTGCTCGATACGCTCAAAACCAGCGTCCCCGCCCGGATCGTAAATGTCTCCTCGCGCTCCCATGCACGGGCAAAGATGGATTTTGAGGACATGCAATTCCGCTCCGGCTACACTAGCCTGCACGCCTACGAGCGCTCCAAACTGGCGATCATCCTCTTCACATACGAACTAGCTCGCCGCCTGTCTGGCTCTGGGGTCACAGCCAACGCGCTCCATCCAGGTGTGGTCGCCACTGACTTCGCCAGGGAGGGTGGAGGGATGATGGGGCTGATCGTGCGCCTGTTCCACTTCGGCTTCATCACACCGGAGCAAGGCGCACAAACCAGCATTTTCCTGGCCACTTCTCCAAAAGTCGAAGGAGTCACTGGCAAATACTTCGTTAAGTACAAATCCGTTCCATCCTCTCCGGCATCGTACGATGAAGTCGCCGCAACCCGTTTGTGGCGCTGGAGCGAAGGGCAAACGAATATCCACGTGGTTGCCTGACATCACAGGACTCGCCTGGCGGTTTTACTTGAGTATTGCACTAAATAATGTTATGATTTATCTACGATTCATTCGAATTTGACCAGAAGGAGGACTCCATGGGCAAGGATAAAGACAAGAAAGACAAAGATAAGAAAGACAAGAAGGACAAAAAGAAAGATAAGAAGAAGGAAAAGTAGCTTGTTACCAGAAGAAGTTTCAGAACGATGAAGAGGCCCTTGGAGATCACAATCACCAACGGGCCTCTTGATTTTTGCCAGTCAAGTGAGATTTACCTCAGTCAGCCCCGCTTTTCCTGTCGACCAAAACCTGATACACCACCGCATATTCATCCCGATATCGCTCTACGAGGGCAGGGTCGTTGTCAGCCTGCCGGATAAAATCACGATGCCTCAAGTCGGTGATCACATACTCCGCGCCAAAATCCCCAAAAATTTGCGCGGATGGCTGCTCCACGTCCCCTTGCGTGATCTCTTCCCAAAGCGTATAGAGTTCAGCGTCATACAACTGCATATAGGTGGGGTCCAATCCAATCAGGTAGCTGTTCTGAGTGTTATAAAAGAAAAGGCGAGGGAAATCATCCCAATCGGTCTGGAACACGCGCACGCCCTCAGGCGTGTTCTGAGCCAACCAGGTCGAAGCATCGGCATACGTCTGGTATGGCTTGGATGCCTGCAAGCTCGCTCGAGAAGCCTGGAATGTAAACCAAACACCGGGAAGTAGGATCAAGACCATCGCCAAACTTGCCGGCTGAATGGATAAGCTGCGCCAACGGACTTTGGCTTGACTCATGATCGGAGCCCAAGCAAAAGCAGCAAAGACCAACGCAAATGGTGGAAAATATTCGATGAACCGGCGAGACTGGAACATCATCAAGCCGAAAACCCCTGCCAACAGAAAGCTCACCAGTGTACGTAGATCGGTGCGTTTTTCCTGCAAACCCAATGACAGAGCCCCGCTGACAAAAGCTACCAGTGCCAGTAAGGAATTTTCCAGCAACTGGGCAGTGGTGTAGGGGTACCATTCGCTTCCCACGCTCACAGACGTCGGCTCAAACAGCTTGGGGAGGATGTGCTGGACAGCAAAGATGATATTATAAGGAAAGTAGGGGTTGATGATTAATCCCAGAAATGTCCCTAACCCGACGCTCACAACGGGTCGAAGATCCAACTTTCGTTCCAGAATCCACTTCGCCGCGACGAACACCCCGGCAACAATCAGCAGCAGCGGGAAAGCGTTATACAACCACACATAGACAAAAGCCAGCCCCGCCAGGCGTTTAATCTTATTTCGCAACAGCCAATCCAGGGCCAGCATCAAAACGACCAGGGACAACGACTGCGCCCGGGTGATACTCATCCGGTAGATGAAAGCTTCCGAAATAGCCATCAAAGCGAGAGCCCAATAAAAGGCATACGGTATGCGCTGATTCTTAAGCACCCGCCAGACACTTAGCAGCGCCAGGCCGGCAAAGAGTACCGCTGCCAATTTTGCTCCAACCCGCAAATCGCCATAGGTGAAAGGGATCAGGGCAACATGAAAGAGAAAATGGTGGTCGTAATACTCGCGAGCATTCAGAATGGATAACGGAAGCCAGGAGAACTCGGGCGTCAGGCCCTCGGTACGCATCAAATAGGCCAGCTTGATGTGATAATACCCATCATTATCAGGCATATCCGGGGTTGCGAATTGGACGAAGCCTAAGAAAACAAGGAATACAATCGCCACAAGGATCGATGCTCGCTGATTGACCCAGGTGGTCTGAAGATCTAATTTCCCCACTTGCATCGTTCGGATTTTGCTCAGCCATTGGTCTTGGAAAATCGGGCGGATTTTGTTCTGCATGGGTTTCTCCTGCAAAGGGCTTGCAGGCAAGAATAAGTCCAACCTGCAAGCCCTGATCGAAATTTTTGGTGCGCTACGCGGAGAATTCGAGATTAGTCGTCATCGTCATTCCCGTTGTCATCTTCGCCGCCAGAGTCCGAGTCGTCGTCCTCATCATCGTTGCTATTCGAATTGGAGTCGTCTTCCCCATCATCATCGTCCTCGCCGTCATCGTTGCTGTTTGAGTTAGAGTCGTCATCCTCACCGTCATCATTGCCGTTCGAGTTGGAGTCATCGTCTCCATCATCATCATTGCTATTTGAGTTGGAGTCACCGTCCTCGTCGTCGTCATTGCTGTTTGAGTTGGAG
>JAEXTI010000382.1 GCA_023406965.1 Chloroflexota bacterium | reverse complement strand
GCGACCGGCCTGGCCTGGAGCGCCTGTTCGAGTCCGGCCCGCGCTACGATGCCATCTTTAACCTGGCGGCCCGCGCCGGGGTGCGCGCTTCGGTCGAGAACCCGTGGATTTTCGTCGACACCAACACAACTGGCACGCTCAACCTGCTGGAAGCCTGCCGCCGCTATGAGATTCCCAAGTTCATTCTGGCTTCCACTTCCAGCATCTACGGTAACGACGCGCCTCTGCCCACCCCGGAGACGGCCAACAGCGACCGGGTTTTGCAGCCATACGCCGCCAGCAAGAAGGGCGCCGAGGCCATGTGCCATTCGTACCACTTCCTTTATGGCATCGACGTGACCGTGTTTCGCTACTTCACCGTTTACGGCCCGGCCGGGCGGCCCGATATGGTTATGTTCCGCTTCACGCAGTGGATCAAGGAAGGCCGCCCCGTGCATTTGAACGGCGACGGCAACCAGTCCCGCGGTTTCACCTACCTGGACGACATCGCCCGCGGCACCATCCTGGGCCTCAAGCGGGTGGGGTATGAGATCATCAACCTGGGCGGGCACGAGGTCATCACCATGAATGAAATGATCGGGCGGCTTGAAGAACTGCTGGGCGAGCGCGCCGAGGTGGTGCACCACACCGCTCACAAGGCTGACATGCTGGCCAACCAGGCCGACGTGAGCAAGGCCCGCAGCCTGTTGGGATGGGAAGCCCAGGTGGGCCTGGAGGAAGGCATGCGCCGCCTGGTCGAATGGTACCTGGCCGAGCGCGACTGGGCCAGCCAGATCGTTACCGCATGAGTTCTTTCTCCACCCGCCTGCGAAGCTGGACGCAAGACCTCCTGCTGAGGCGGGTGGTGCGCAATTCCTCCTCCCTGTTCATTGGACAGGTGGTGGCAGCGGTGATGAATATTGTCACCGCCAACCTGCTGGGGGCGGGGCAATTTGGCGCGCTGGGCATCCTCACCGGTTTTGTCACCGACATCAACCGCTTGCTTTCGTTCCGCATGAGCGAGGCGGTGGTGCGCTACTTTGGCGAGGCCCTGGAACGGGGCGACAAACGCCGCGCGGGGGCGGTCATCAAGGCGGCGGCGCTGGCTGAAGGCGGCGCCAGTTTGCTGGCCTTTGGCGTGCTGGCTTTGCTGGCGCCCATTGCAGCGCGCCTGCTCACCCGCGATCCAGCCCTGGCGCCCCTGTACCTGCTCTACGGCGTAACCATCCTGGCTCATCTGGTGGCCGAGACCGCTACGGGGGTGCTGCAAGTCACCGGGCACTTCCGCTCTCAAGGCGTAATCAACCTGGTGCAGAGCCTGCTGGTGGCAGGGCTGTTAGTGGGCATTGCCTTGAGTGGTGGCGGGCTGCTTGAAATCCTCATGGCTTACCTGATTGGTAAGGCTATCCTGGGCATCGGTCCGCTGGCGGTGGCGCTTTATTGGCTGCCGCGCACCCTGGGTGCGGATTGGTGGCGCGCGCCGCTCAGCCTGCTACCGGATTGGCGTGGCATGGCTCGCTTTGCTTTTAGCACCAACGTCAGCGGGACTATCAACCTGGTGGCCCGCGACAGCGAGGTGCCCTTCGTCGGTTTCTTCTTCGGCAACGATATTGCCGGGTATTACAAGGTAGCCCTGGCGGTCATCCAACTGATTGTCATGCCCATCAACCCCTTTATCAGCACCACTTATCCCGAACTGACCCGCGCCTACGCCGCCCGGCAGTGGGAGCGTCTGCGCAGTCTGCTGCGCCGGGTGACACTCATCGCCGCCGGCTGGACCGGCGCGGTGGTGGTGGGGCTGCTGCTTTTGGGCAGGCAGGTTCTGTTTGGCGATTGGTTGATCTTTGGTAAGGTGTTCAATGTCTACGACGCCTCCTATCTGCCCGCTTTCCCCATCCTGCTTGTTTTGCTGATTGGCTACGGCGTGGCGAATATTTTGTTCTGGAACCGCTCGCTGCTTCTGGCCCAGGGAAAAACTAGCTTTGCCTTGTGGGTCAGTTTTTTTGCGATGCTGGCCAAGGTGACGGCTTGTTTCCTGATCCTGCCCGCGGCGGGCTACCTGGCCCAGGCCGGGCTGCTCAGCGCTTACTTCATCGTCACCGTGGGGTTGATGACCTGGCGTGGATTGGCCGGGCTGCGCCGCGCCGAACAGGTACAATAGGCGTATGCGTATTGCCGTGATTTCCACCGCGTTGGTGCCCTCCGGAAACGCCAACAGCATCCAGGCCCTCAAGGTCTGTCAGGCCCTGCGCCAGTTGGGGCACGAGGTGCTGTGCCTGGTGGGCGGCGAGCAGGCTTCGGCCTGGGAAGCGCTGGCTGAGCCTTACGGACTGCACACGCGCTTTGAAATCGAATGGGTGCCGTGGAACCCGGCCTGGAAGCGCTACGATTTCGTCTGGAAGGCCGTGCGCCGGGCCGTGGCCTGGCAGGCTGATTTGGTGTATACCTGGGCGTCTCATGCGGCAATTCTGGCTTTGCTGAGCAAGAAACCTGTGCTGTTGGAAGCCCATGACCTGCCGGTGGGCACGCTGGGGCCGTTGTGGATGCGCGCCTTTTTGCGCCTGCCGGGTCGCAAGGTGCTGGGACCCATCACCCAGGCCCTGCGCCTGGCCCTGGAAGAGCGCTTCCCGCCGCCGCTGCCTCCCGAGCAGGTGGTGCTGCTGCCCAGCGGCGTAGATCGCGAGCGCTACGCCGATTTGCCCACCTCGGAAGCGGCCCGCGCTCAACTGGGCCTGCTCCAGGGGCTGACGGTGGGCTGCTTTGGGCATCTGTATGCCGGGCGCGGCGGTGACCTGTTCCTGGCGCTGGCCGAGCGCTTTCCAGCGGTGCGCTTCCTGTGGGTAGGTGGGCGGCCTGAAGATGTGCAGGCTTACCGCGAGCGGGCCGCCGAAGCTGGGCTGGCCAACGTGACCTTCACCGGGTTTATTCCCAACGCCCGCCTGGCCCTGTATCAGGCCGCGGCGGACATTCTGCTCATGCCCTACGAACGGCGCATCGCGGTGGCGGGCGGCGGCAACACAGCCGCCTATTGCAGCCCGATGAAGCTGTTTGAATACCTGGCGGTGGGCCGCGCCATTCTGAGCAGCGACCTGCCCGTGTTCCACGAGGTGCTGGACGATCGCAACGCGGCTTTTGCGCTGCCCGAGGATGTGGAGTCCTGGGCTGACGCCCTGCAGCACCTGATCCAAGACCCTGCCTATCGCCAATCACTGGCCGAACAGGCCGCCCTGGCCGGGCAGCGCTACGACCTGCTGGAGCGCGAGCGCAACGCGCTGGCCCCATTCCTGTCTGGAGGTTGACATCATGCGCCGACATATTTTGGCCTGGATCATCCCCGCTCTCTTAATTGCCCTGGCCCTGGCCTTGTTCTCGCCGGGAGCGCTTGGCATCTCGCTGGCTGGTTTTGGCCTGCTTCTACTACTCTCTGCTGTGGCCTTGTATGCGGCCTGGCGTTGGGGCGGTGGTGGGCGCGGCCTGGCCGTCATGATCGCGCTGGCCTTCCTGTTGCGCCTGGGCCTGGGCGTTTTCTTTACCCTGGCCTTGCCCGCCTGGGGTTATCCCGAGCCCGCGCAGCAAGCCGGTTACCTGTTCCCCGACGCCTGGCGGCGCGACGTGGAAGCCTTTCAGGTGGCTCAATCGGGAACCTCGTTGTTTTTTAACACCGAGTTGCAATTCGGCTCCGACCAATACGGCGGGCTGGGGCTGCTTTCGGCAGCCATTTACCGCTTCTTAAGCCCCGATGCGCACCGGCAAATGCTCATGCTCATCCCTGGCGCCTTGATCTTTGCCCTGGGTGTGCCTTTTCTGCGCCGGGCGCTGACGCTGGGCTGGAACGCAAAGCTTGCAGCGCTGGCTGTGTGGGTTTACATTCTCTATCCTGAGGGGTTGTTCTTCACCGCTTCGCAGATGCGCGAACCTTACCTGATCGGCCTCAGCGCGGTGGCCTTTTGGGCCGTGCTGGGTTGGCGGGAAGATCGTCGCGCTGCGGTCATCGCGGGGCTGCTCTCGGTGGGTGGCATGGCGCTCATCTCCTACCGCGCCGCGTTGTTCATCGCCGGGGCGCTGGCTCTGTTGTTCTGGATCGAGTATATTCTAGGCAAGCGCTGGGGCAGCCTGGGCTGGATTGGCCTGGCCGCGGGGGCGCTGGCGGTGATGGCCTTCACCTGGTATTGGTTCCGCGAGGTGGCCGGTTGGGACATGCTGGTCACCATGCGCCAATCGGGGATGCTGTCTTCGGTGCTCAAAAATTTACCGGAGCTGTTGCACCCGCCTTTCATTGTTATCTACGGTTTGTTGCAGCCGGTGCTTCCGGCTACTATCGCCGATCCGGCCATCCCTCTGTGGCACAACGTGGCGGTGCTGCGCGCACTAGGCTGGTATGCGCTGCTGCCCCTGCTGGCTTATGCAGCTTTGACCGTCTGGCGCAGTGCCGACGCGGCTGAACGCAAGCGCATGATCTGGGCACTGCTGCTGGCGGCGGTGTGGGTGGTGGTGGCTTCGGCGCGCGCTGGGGGCGACATGACCGACAACCCGCGCTACCGTACCATCTTCCTGGTGTGGTTGGCGTTGCTGGCGGCCTGGGCCGTGCAGCGGGCCATTGCCACCCGCGACCCCTGGCTGCTGCGCTGGCTTCTGGTAGAAGCGGTCTTCCTGGGCTTTTTCACCCAATGGTACCTGGTGCGCTATGCCGGGAGCAGTCAAAAGTTGCCCTTCTTCACGATGGTGGGCTGGATTGTGGCCCTCAGCGTGTTGATCCTCGCGGGCGGCTGGGTTTGGGATCGCTACAAGCGCAAAAAGCTTCGCTAGATCAAGATCTTCCCGAAGACGTGACAGGTTTTCCGAAACCTGTCACGTCTCCTTTCGGCTTCCACCTTTGTACTATAATGGATCTTGCGGCATCGCAGTGCCGGAGAGGATACCCTATGACCGTTCAAATTACCATTCTTGGTTTAGGACAGGTGGGCGCGTCCATTGGATTAGCCCTGGGGAAGGCCAAAGACCAGGTGACCCGCGTGGGCAGCGATCGCGAACCCGAAGTGTCGAAACAGGCGCAAAAAATGGGCGCGGTGGACAAGGTGGTGTTCAACCTGCCATCGTCTGTGGAGGCGGCGGATGTGGTCGTCCTGGCAGTTCCGTTGGAGGAAGTCTACGATACCCTCAAAGCCATCGCCGCCGATTTGAAGCCCGGCGTGGTGGTGATTGATACATCACCCGCCGCGAGCCAATCGACCGCCTGGGCCAAAGAGTTGTTTCCCAACGAGGACCGCTACTTCCTGACCGCCACGCCCACTGTGGCGGCTGCGCACCTATTGGATAACGCGCAAGGACTTTCTGCGGCACATGCCGACTACTTTCAGGGCAGCCTGATCTTCATCACCAGCCCGGTGGGCACTGATGAAAGCGCCATTACCCTGACCGAGAATCTCATCCACCTGCTCGGCGCCACGCCCATGATCTCCGATCCCTTGGAAGTGGATGGGCTCATCTCGGCGGTGAAGCTGCTGCCCGAACTGTTGGCGGCAGGGCTGGTGAAGGCTTCGCTCGATCAACCGGGTTGGGCTGAGGCGCGCAAGGTGGCGGGCAAGCCCTTCGCGCTGGCCGCCCAAACCCTGGACGAGACCGGCGGCGCTCGTTCGCTGGCCCAGGCTCTGGCGGCCAACCGCGATAACGTCCTGCGCCTGCTGGACGAATTGACCGGCGAGCTGAAAGATCTGCGCGCGGAAGTAGCGCAGGGCAACACGGTTGCGTTAGAGGCTCGCCTGGAAAAAGCCTACAAAGGCCAACAAACCTGGCGCGGACAGCGATTGAAGGGTGAATGGGAGACGAAACAAAAACCCCCTGCGCTACCCTCCGCCGGAGATATGCTCGGGCGGCTGATTGGCCTGCGCCCGCGCAACAAGGAAGGAAGCAAGTAGCCGCGATGGCCTGTTACTGTTATATCCTGGAGTGCGCCGACGGCACCTACTATACCGGCTGGACCACCGACCCCAAACGCCGAGAGCGGCAGCATAATCGTGGGCGCGGCGCGCGCTATACGCGCGTGCGCTGCCCGGTGCGGCTGGTTTATGTCGAGGAGCAGCCCGATCGGACGTCCGCCATGCGCCGCGAGCGGCGCTTGAAGATGCTCAAGCATGATCAAAAACGGGCTCTGGCCCTTTCTTACCAACCCCCATCCGAATGAGAGGAACCGACAATGGCTGACCGACCGACCTATCCCATCGATATCGCGGGCGTCCACCGCGAGTTGCGCCTGTTCGAAATCAAGCCCGGTTTGCGCATCGCCATCTTGAACATTCTAGGCGACACCGAGCTGGTCACGGCTTGCTCGAAAGCTCTGGCTCAAAAACTGGCAGAAATTAAATTTGACATCCTGGTGACCGCCGAAGCCAAGAGCATCCCCCTGGCGCACGGTCTATCCTACGAGATGAACAAGCCCTACGTGATTCTACGCAAGGCTTATAAGCCCTATATGGGCGACGCGCTGCGCGCCGAAACGTTATCTATCACGACCGGTCAGCCGCAAACGCTGTTCTTGGACGAGAAAGACCGCGAGCTGATGCAGGGCAAGAAGGTAGTCATTCTGGATGACGTGATCAGCACCGGCTCGACCCTGCAGGGCATGCGCATGTTGCTGGATAAAGCCGGGGCCGAGGTGGTGGCTGAGGCCGCCATTTTGACCGAGGGTGAACGGGCCAAGTGGGCCGAGATCATCTCGCTGGGGCACATTCCGGTGTTTACGGATTAAAACAAATAACTCCTCGCTTAAATTGTTGATCGCCGGGGACGCCGACCCCGGCGATCAATTTAAAGGAGGAGAAGAAGAGAAGTCGCCCTTGCACATATATTACCAATAAATAACTGAGTGTACTTGACGGGAAACCTACGCTTACCCTACGATTCCCCTACGCTTTGTCCAATTAAGCCATTGAATTGAAAGTGCTTGTGGGGCGAAAAGCATCCGACACGCACATACAATTCAAGTTTCTTCGTAATTGCTCAGCCACAGGGATTACTTTCGACGAATCGCGGGCTTCGCCCGCCAAATAAAAGTAATGCGAGTTTTGAAA
>JAEXTI010000321.1 GCA_023406965.1 Chloroflexota bacterium | reverse complement strand
CTCTAATATTTCAACGGAATGATAACGGCTGAGCTTCTAGAACCCTTCCAGGGCCGATAAATCGGCAACACCGTTGGCGAGGGCCGATACCTGCTGGAGCAGGCCCAGGCGGTTGGCGCGCACGGCGGGCTCATCGGCCATCACCAGCACCGCGTCAAAGAAGCGGTTGATGGCCGGGATGAGCGGCTCGAAGGCGGCGAAGAAATCTTCGGCGGAACCAGGCCTGCGTTGGGCAGACTGAGCGGTTTGCAGCGCCTTGTAAAGGTCGCCTTCGGCGGGGTCGGCAAAGGCCGCGGGCTGGATGGCAAACTGCTCTTTCTGATCGCGGGTAATGCGCACGCAGCGGGCGTAAGCCTGCAGGAAGGTTGTCCAATCGGGGCGGGCAATGCGCTCGCTCAGGGCAGTGCAGGCGCGCCAGGCACCCAAGGGGTTCGCCGACTGGACTGCCAGAACCGCGTCGACCACATCAAAGCGGAAGCCGCCCTCTTCGAGGAGATAGCTGCGCAGGCGGCCGGCGACAAAATCGACGCAAGCAGCCAGGTTCTCGGGCGAAGCCGCCAACGGCAGCCCGGAGGCCGCCAAAGCCAGGCCTTCGCGAATGTTGAAGGGCACTTCCGCGCCGATCAAGGCCTGCACCAATCCCAGGGCCGCGCGGCGCTGGGCAAAGGGGTCCTTGGTGCCGGTAGGGGCCAGCCCCGCAGCAAACAGGCCAGCCAGCGAATCGAGGCGATCGGCCAGCCCGACTAGCAGCCCGGCCTTGGAGGCGGGCAGCATATCGCCCGTGGAGCGGGGCAGGTAATGTTCGAAGATGGCCTCGGCCACCGCATCTTGCTCGCCGGAGTGGCGGGCGTAATAGCGCCCCATGATGCCCTGCAGGGAGGTCATTTCGACAACCATGTGCGAGACCAGGTCGGCCTTGCACAGATGCGCAGCCCGGCGAGCGGTCATCATCTCGGCTTCGTCCAGGCTCACGAACGGACGCAGCTTTTCGACCAGCGCGGTGATGCGCCTGGATTTATCGAGCATGGAGCCGAGCTTGAACTGGAAGGTGAGCGTGCCCAGGCGGGGCAGGAAGTCTTCCAGCTTGTGGCGCAAGTCCTCGCGGATGAAGAAATTGGCGTCGGCAAAGCGCGCGCGGATGACCTGCTCATTCCCGTCGGCCACGGTTTCCAGGTGCTGATCATCGCCGTTGCGTACCACCACGAAGTAGGGCAGCAGCTTGTCGTCTTCGCCGTAGACGGGGAAGTAGCGCTGGTGCTTCTTCATCACCGAGATGAGCACCTCGGCGGGCAGGCGCAGATATTCAGCCTCAAAGCGGCCGCGCAGCGCGGTGGGGGCCTCGACCAGGTTATTGACCTCGTCCAAAATGGATTCGTCCACCTTGCCCACCCCGCCGCTTTCAGCCAGGATGCGTTTGACCTGCGCGGCGATGGCGGCGCGGCGTTCCTGCGGGTCGATGAGGATGCCCTGCGATTTCAGCGCGGCAAAGTAGGCTTGCGCGCTGTGCAGTTCAAAGGTTTCAGGATCGTAGAAGCGCAGACCACGGGTCACGTTGCCCGAGGCCAGACCGGCGTACTCAAAGGGCACGGCCTGCCCATCCAGCAAAGCTACCAGCCAGCGGATGGGGCGGGAGAAGGCCACGCCGGAGGCATTCCAACGCATGGATTTGTCAAAGCGCAGCGCGGCGATCCAACCAGGGAGAGCCTCGGCCAGCACGGCGCCGGCAGGTTTTCCAGACTCGTGCACCACGGCGCAGGCGTACTGTCCGCCATCGATCTCGCGCACTTCCAACTGGCTCACTTCCAGGCCGCGGCCGCGTGCAAAGCCCTCGGCTGCCTTGGTGGGCACTCCCTGCGCATCGAAGGCACGCGAGGCGGGCGGGCCTTTGACCACCACGGTGCGGTCCGGCTGGGCCGGAGCCAGGTCTTTAACGTACACCGTCAGACGGCGGGGCGTGCCGAACACCTTCCACTCACCATGCTCCAGGCGGAGTTCGTCCAGCCAGGCCGGCACGCGCTCGTTGAGCTGCGCCAGGGCCGATTGCAAGTCCCCGGCAGCCAGTTCTTCGGTGCCAATTTCAAAGAGGAATTCGCCGGGAGCCTTGAGGGTGGGCAAGGAGAGAGCGGCGGCGGCCACGGTCTTGCCCGCGGCGGCTTCTTTCAACCAGGGGAATTCCATGCGCTGGCGCTGTTCCAGGTAGGCTTCGGCCACGCGGCGGGTCAGGTCGCGCATTTTGCCAAACATGGCCTGACGCTCGGTCACGCCCACCGCGCCGCGCGCGTCGAGGATGTTAAAGGTATGCGAGCAGCGCAGGACGTAATCGAGGGCGGGCAGCACCAGGCCTTTTTCTAAGGCCAATGCGGCCTCGCTCTCATAGAGCGCGTACATCTGGCGGGCGGTATCCACGTTGGCTTCTTCAAAGTAATACTTGCTGTGCTCAAACTCGCCTTGCAGATGCACATCGCCGTAGGTGCGGTCAGGGCTCCACTGCAAATCTTTGAAGTGGCGCGCCTTTTGCAGAGTCATGGCAATGCGCTCAAGACCGTAGGTAATCTCCACCGATACAGGATCCAAAACCAGGCCGCCCGCCTGCTGGAAGTAGGTGAACTGGGTGATTTCCTGGCCATCCAGCCAGACTTCCCAGCCCAGGCCCCAGGCCCCCAGCGCCGGGGATTCCCAGTTATCTTCGACGAAGCGGATGTCGTGCTTGCGCGGATCAATACCCAGCGCTTCCAGCGATTGCAGGTACAGCTCTTGCGGGTTGCCCGGATCGGGCTTGAGGATGACCTGGTACTGGTAGAACTGCTGCAAGCGGTTGGGGTTTTCGCCGTAGCGACCGTCATCAGGGCGGATAGAAGGCTCGACGTAAGCCACGTTCCACGGCTCGGGGCCCAGCACGCGCAGGATGGTGGCGGGGTTATTGGTGCCCGCGCCCACCTGGGTGTTATAAGGCTGCCAGATCAAACAACCCTGTTTGGCCCAAAAGTCCTGCAGGGTGAGGATAATATCTTGAAAAGAAGTCGATCGGTCCATACGGTCTCCATGAGTGAAAGCTGACGAAGTATTATACCAGCAGGCAGGTATAATATAACGGCGAAACCCGAACAGGCGGAAATAACCGCTCGATGTTCCCCACCCCTTTCTCCCCTCCCCGCGCTTTGACAGGACTAAACGCTAATGCTCGGGGCGCGGGAAGGGGAAAAGAATTTTGGAAAAGTGAGGGGCAGAGCCCCTCAC
>JAEXTI010000290.1 GCA_023406965.1 Chloroflexota bacterium | reverse complement strand
TTGGTGGCATCCCAACCGCCGTCATGCAAGAACAGCGATGCCTCGATCATCTTGATGGTCGGGTTGATGGGGTCGGTGTAGTTCACGATCCACACCTGACCGGTTTCTTTGACGTTGACGATCCATTCGGGTTTAAAGTGAGAGGCCAGGATGCTCGCGACGCGCGGCTCAGGGTGGTATTCCTCGGTGTTAAAGGTGTAGCTGCGCGTGCTGATGATTTTGAACGGCTCCAGGGTCTGCCCATCCAGCATGGCGAAGTGGGGCGGCCAATAACACCCGACAATGGCGTATTTGTCGGTAAAGTCGCCTTCAGGGCCTTCGTACTTGCTGACCTCCACCGAGCGAGCATCATAGCACAACTGGACCTCGGCCACTTTGTCGGGTTTTTCCATCCACAAGTCGATAAGGGCCAGTTTTCCGTCGCGCCCAATCACATAGGCATAACGTCCGGTAGCGGACATGCGGGTGATGTGCACCGCGTAGCCGCTGTTGACTGTGTTGACGATTTCGTGCGTGTCCCCGTCGATGATGGCCACCTGGCCGGCATCGCGCAGGGTGACCACGAAGTAGTTCTCCCAGTCGCGGGTGGTTTGGGGCTGGGTGGGGCGGTCGGCGGGCGCAACCAAGACCTTCCAGGTCTCTTTCATTTGTTCCAGGGACATTTCGGGCGGGGTGGGTGGCTCAATTTGGAGGAACTTGGCCATAATCTCGGTCTGTTCCTCCGTCATAAAGCCTTGCTTGCCCCAATCGGGCATGCCACGGGTGGTGCCGTTGAAGATGATGGCTGAGAGGCCGGCGGTGCCTTTGGGCAAGGTCAAGTCGGGCGTCAGGCCGGGACCGGTGGCGCCTTTGCGCAGCGTGCCGTGGCAGCCGGCGCAGCGCTCAAAGTAGGTCTGCTTGGCCCAGGTGAACTCCTCATCGGTTAATTCGGGGGCGGGGCCTGCCGGCATCTCTCCCTCGGAGACACCCACCACGGGTACTTCACCGCCGCGCAAGGACAGCAGGTATGTGACTGCGGCGTTCAGTTCTTCGTTGGTAAATTCTTCGACCAGTTCAGGGGACATCAACCCGGCCTGGCAGGGTCCGTTGGGGCAGGTGGGGGAGATGTATTTGTCGGGGTCTTCGAGCGACTCGCGGATGTAATCCGCCGCGGTTTTTGCCTTGCCGGTATACTCGCCGCTGGCCAGGCGCTCTTCGGCCAACTTGCCAATCTCGGTCAAATCGGGGCCAATGGTGCCAATTGCGCCCGGCACGCCAGGAATGGTATGACAGGCCGTGCAGCCCCCGCTCTGGAAGGCTTGTGCGGCAATCACCGGATCGTACAAACCTTCTTCGGGCCTGCCGGATTGGTTGGGGGCTTCCTTGCTGCCGGTGCAAGCACCGAGGGCAATCAAGGAGATCGATACAAGAACAATCCACACGATTTTCTTCATTCTTCTCTCCAGTTAGAGGAATAAGCCTGATGCGCAAACGTATTGTAATTCTATAATTTAAGTCGCTTTACATCTTTGCGCCAGGACAAACACCTTTACATTTTTCTGATTCTGATGGATACTCGATTTTGTTATGGTTAACATGCGCCGGCGATCGGCCTCGCAAGGCGCGAATTTCTGAGTGGTGTGAATTGAGAGGTTGAAGCATGGCAGATACACCCGCTAAATCTTATCGAGTACGAGCCGTTCACTGCGATTACCGTTCCAGTGATGAGGAAATCTACGTTGCCCTACGGCGGGCGACCGACCCGTTGGAACGCTCGTGGGAAAAGCTAAAAAAGGCCCGCCGGATTGCCATCAAGTTCAACCAAGACTGGACGGTGAAGCGGCTGGTGACGCATGAGGGGCACTTGCAGCAACTGGTAAGTGTGCAATTGATGAAGGCGGTGCTGCGCCTGCTGCGCGAGCGTACCACGGCGGAGTTGGTGTGCATCGACATCGGCGTAGAAAGCTACTGGGCTGGAGTCAAAGACGGTTCGGGCACGCAGGCCGCCCCCGCGCTGCGCGAATTCGACGTGCCGTTCATCGAGTGCCAGGACGAACCGGTCGAATGGCGAACCGTGCCGGGCGGCGGGCAGATGTTTGAGCGCTACCCGGTGCCGGTTCCCTTTTTGGAAGCCGACGAATTGGTGGACGTGCAGAAGATCAAAAACCACAACTTCATGGGCATTACGCTGTGCTTGAAGAACCTGTTTGGGCTGATGCCTCAGAGCGCTGCCGGACGTCCACGGATGTATTATCACCACCTGGTGCGCATGCCGTATATGCTGGCAGACTTGGGGCGCATTTATAACCCGGCATTGAGCATTCTGGACGGTATGGTGACACAGGCGGGCGGAGAGTGGGGGCCGGGCGACCACCCGCGCATATGCAATACCCTGTTGGCGGGCGATCAGGTGATTGCCACCGATGCCTGCGGCGCGCATTTGATGGGCCACGACCCGGCAGCGGATTGGCTGACTCCACCGTATTATCGCGACCGCAACGCGCTGCGCATCGCGGCGGAAAGCGGCTTTGGCACAGTGAACCTGGATCAAATCGATTTTCAGAGCGAGGTTCAAGCTCCCATTGGACACTTTTTCCCCAACATCACCGATTCGCAGGAGATGGTGGTGAGCTGGTTGAAGACGATGGCGCAGCAGGGTCTCTATTTTCGTGATCACCGCAAAGAACTTCTAGATAAGTACGCCGGGAGGTATATTTTGCTGCAAATGAACGAAGTGAAAATGGCCTCGGAAGACGGCTATTTCCGCGTGAGCCGCCGGGATTTGGCCGGCGCACACCCGGAGCAGGCCATGTTCTTCAAGAAGGTGACTGAAGATGAGCTAGAAGGCGAACGCTTTGATGTGTACGAGCGCACGCTGAAGATGATTGCGGAAAAGGGATTGTAGGAAAATCAAAAAAACAGCCCTGGAAATGCAAACGCATTTCCAGGGCTGTTTTTTTGAAAAGTTCGTTTTAGGCCTGGTTACCGGCTTT
>JAEXTI010000264.1 GCA_023406965.1 Chloroflexota bacterium | reverse complement strand
CTTTGCTGACCCCTGCGGCGGCGCAAATATCCGCGACGCCGGTGGCATCAAAGCCTTGTTCGGCGAAGAGGTTCTCGGCTACCGAGAGCAGGCGGGCGCGAGTTTCCTCGCTGCGAGCTTGCATGTGTTACTCCAAAACAGAAAAGATACCGACCGGTCTGTTTTTATTGTAGCACAAATGCAAACAGAAGGAGATTTTTGTAATGCTTCTGTAATTTCTCTTCAGGATGATATATCCTTAGGCGTTGAGTACTTAAAGTGTTACTGGTAAAACGAGTTCGGAATTTTTAGTTCAAAACCAAAAATATAACGCCAGTGAAAATTATCGATATAACCAGGGCGCCCAATATTAGTATCCATTGCAAGCGCACATCTGTTATCCGTCGAAATATATCTGCTGCATTTGGCGAAATCGCCTCCATTTGCTGAAGCTGAGAGAAGATACGTTTTTCAGTGAATCGACTGACAAAAATTAAGTACAGCGTAAGCACCAAGCAAATTATTCCTGCCACCCATTCGCCTGTGTAGAAGGAAAGTACCATCCCTGTTAAGGTAAAAAACGTTAGAAATAGGGTGCGAAAAATATTGCTGATGGATAATAAAAAAGAGAACAACCACAGCCCAATTGGGATTAGCGCAAACCACCAACTATTTCCATCACGACCAAAATAAATGGCCATCCCCAAGAAGATGGGAAGAAAGATGAGGTGAACTATTATGGAAAAACGTTTATTATTTTTGATATTGATCATGAATAGGTAATCACGGAGAATTTATTACTTTATCTTTGAAGAGGTGATCGAGATGGGGGCGAAAATTCGCTAAATGTCTGTTGTCACTTCACGATTCTTCGGGCCGGTTAACCCAGCGCTCGAGGCCGTCGGGTGGGGTGTAGGCGCGGAGTTGGTCGAGGAGGGTTTCGGGTTGGGGAGAATGAACCAGGATGTGGCGATGCTCGGCGTAGAGGAAGCCTTCGTTTGAGGCGTGCTCGATGAGAGCCAGAAGCGGGTTGTAATAATTCAAGGTGTTGAGGAGGCCGACGGGCTTGTGGTGTAGGCCGATTTGCACCCAAGTGAGGGTCTCGAAGAGCTCGTCAAAGGTGCCCAGACCGCCGGGCAGGGCGATGAAGGCTTCGGCCAGTTCGCTCATGCGGGCCTTGCGGGTGTGCATGTTCTCGGAGGTCTCCAGGCGGGTCAGGCCGGCGTGGATGAGGGCGGAGGTGTTGAGGTTGTGGGGGACGATGCCGATGACTTCACCACCGGCCGAGAGGGCGCCATCTGCCACCGCGCCCATCAGGCCGGTTTTCCCAGCGCCGTAGACCAGGGTGATGCCCTGACGGGCCAGAAGCTGGCCAAGGCCAAAGGCTGCGTCCAGGTAAACCTGCTTCAAGCCGTCGGCGGAGCCGCAAAAAACACAGATGGAGCGCAATGAATTTGTCATGGTGACCTCATTTGACCCATAAAGTTGTTTCTATATTATAAAACGGGGCGAAGATTTGGATGGGTAAATACCCGTGGGCGCGGGCGTATTCTTCAAAAGGAGCTTCCAGGTTGCCGGGCGTTTCGGGGGTCAGGCCCTCGTGCTGGACCTCGAAACCGGTCAAGATGGCGGCGGGCGGGTCGGTGGCAAGGAAGGCTTCCAGATCGACTGGAGCGATGACCTCATACTTCAGGCGGCGCTCGATGGTGAGGAAGTTGACCGTGCGCCAAGAGAAGGGGCCAACTGCAAACATTTCGTATGAGTCCAGGTCGCCTTCGAGGGGCAGCATGGGTACCAGGGTGAGGATTTTTCCGCTGGGAACGTGCTCGGAGAGCTGGGCGGCGTATTGGTGCACTTGCAGGGGGATCCAATCTGCGGGGCGGGCCAGGATTTTAATGCGGGCGAGATCGGTGAAGAGATTGCCCTGGAGAATGATCAAGGCTGCCAGGGCAGCGAGACCCAGAGCTTGCCAGCGGAGCGGCTTGAGTTGGCTGAGCGCGGCGGCAGAGGCGATGACCAGGAAGGGCAGCGGGGCAAAGAAGTACTGCACCCACAATGGGGTGGGGGCAAAGGCAGAGGCAAAGAGGGCCAGAATCAGAACACAGAGGGTCCAGGCGGGCAGATCACGCGCTCGGGTACGGATCAATTTGATTACGGTCTGTGCGCCGAGCCACAGCGCGCCCACGTATAAAAACATGGTGGCGGGATGCTTGAGCACCTCCCAATAAAAGTAACGGAGCTTGGAAAGGAGGTCCATTTTGCCGCGGTGGCCCAGGTATTCGCGATACAGGCGGTTGAGGTTGATGTAGATGATGTTGCCGTAGATGAATTGCTGGGGGGCGAGAAGAAACAAAACCAGTATGGGGAGCATGCCGAGGGCAAATCCCGCTGCCAGTAGGAGCAGTGGACGAAGTTGGCGCCGGCCGTCACGGATCAGGGCGAAAAGGAGAGCGCCGCCCAGGACGATGATCACGACGGCGTAGGACAGGCGCACCCCGACTGCCAGGGCGGCGAAGAGACCGGCCAGACCGAAAGTACGGAACCGGGGAGGTTGATCGAGGCCGGATTGGAATGCCTGCCAGGCCAGCAAGCTAAAGAAACAGGCCAATGTATGGTTGAAGGCACGCCCGTCAAGGAACGCGAGGGCGGGGTCAAGCAGAAAGGCCAGCACGCCCAGCGCACCTGCCAGGAATTGGAAGAGGACGGGGCGAGTATGGAAGGTACGCTTGACTGTCAGGTATAAGAGCAACGCGGACAGGAAGGTGAACAGGCTGGCGGCAGCACGTACGGCGAGGAAATCATAACCGGTGAGGGTAACGGCAATGGCGTTGATCACCAGTTGATAAGGCATATGGTGGTAGGGGTAGTCGAGGTAGGGGAGCAGGCCTTGACCGGCAAGGAATTGCGCGGGGGCGACGAACTGGTATTCGTCATGGCTGAGGCCGGAGTCGAGGATGCGAGGGAGGATGAGGAGGAGGACGAAAGTAAAGAAGAGTCCTTCCAGGATTCGCAGCCAGGGAAAGTGCTTGGGGGTGTTCATGGCAGGGGGAATTATAAGCGAAGATTCTGATCCGCGAATAGCCCTGGCAAAGCCAGGGTGAACGCGAATAAACGCGAATGAGGAGTAGAGATTCTCCACGAATTTCACGAATGACACGAATTGGGAAGATACGATTGATCCGCGAATGGCCCTGGCAAGGCCAGGGCAAACGCGAATAGGCGCGAATGAAGAAGGATGGTTTTTTGTAGGTGAATTGTAAAGGATTGGATATTGCTTCTTGTTTGTGAACAGAAAGGTTGTATAATATGAACGAAAGGTTCATGAATTATGTCTCCAGATTATGCAACTGAAATTGTTCCATTGGTGTTGGATCTGGAGGGGCGCGGGCTGGTGACGCGCACCTTCCGGCGGTTGGATCCCGACCGGCAGCAAGCCGTGATTAATGCGATCATGACCGAGGCGGCCGAGCGCGGCCCGGCGGAGATCAATATCAAGCAGGTGGCAGCGCGGGCGGGCGTCTCGGTGGGTTCGCTGTACCAGTATTTTGGCAGCCGGGAAAAGCTGCTGGAATTCAGCGTGGAGTTGGTGACGCGCCTGGTCACGGGAATGTTTGGGGATTATGCGCCCATGCTGGCGGAGATGCCGCTGGCAGATGGCCTGGCGGCTTATTTGCAGGGCGGGTTGGAGTGGGCCGAGAGCAGTGAGGCTGGGCTGGTGCGATTTTTTGCCAAAGCGGCTTATCAGGGCGATTCCATTCTGGGTGACAGCGTGGTGAAGCCCCTGGGTGGGGCGATGAGAGGCATGGTGCAGGCGATGATGGAAGAGGCGCAGCGGCGCGGGGAGTTGCGCGAGGATGTTGACCTGGAGGCAGTCGGGCGCGTGGTGAATGCGCTGCTGGTCGTGCTTGGCGATGCTCAATTGCTGCCGTACCTGAACAGTTACTTTCAACTATATGACGAGGCGATGACGCCCGAACGAGTATTATCGGCCTGCCTGGATTTGGTCATGCGCGGCGTACGAAGGGAGCCAACACTATGAAAGTTGTGCGGGTGGCATGGAAGACTCTGCGACAAATGTGGCGGGAACCACAGATTTTTTGGCTGCTGTTGTTATTCCCGGCGATGATGGTAGGAATTTATTACGTCGGTTATGGCAACTCGGATCAGGGGATGTCACAGTTTCTAACCCTCTGGGTATGCAACCGGGATGCCGGCCCGCGCGGAAGCGAACTGATTCGGGCGTTTCGGGGGGCGACCTATGTAGGGGCTCCGCTTTATCAGGTGCACGAAACTGAGGATTGCGCAGCGGGAGAGCGGGCGTTGCTGGACATGCGCGCTGCTGCCATGCTGACCATCCCGGAAGAATTTAGCGCACGGTTGGGCAGGGGGGAACAGGCGCAACTGGACTGGCAGGGCGATGCGCAGGCTGATACCTACGTATTTGCCCTCAGCTTTGCCGGATCGGTCATCCAGCGCTTTCTGGGCCAACCTGAAGGGGCTGAGCCGCTTGTCTACGAATTTGTGGGCGGGACGGGCGGCTTGAACGACTTTCAAATTGGCGTGCCGGGGGTGATGGTTTTTGGCGTGCTGCTTGGAGCGCTGGCGGTGGCGCTGGTTTTGTCACGGGAGCGGGTGAACGGCACCTTGCAGCGGCTGCGACTGGCGGGAATGGGCTCAGGCGACCTGATTGGTGGGTTGGTGCTGGCCAACATGTTGCTCGGCATTGTGCAATCGGCGGCGGCATTTGGGTTGGCGCTGGCTTGCGGGTTCAACAGCCAGGGCTCGTTGTGGCTGGCGGGAGGCATTGTGGCCGTAGTCAGCCTGACGGCTTCAGGATTGGGAGCGGCAGCAGCGGCGTTCAGCAAGAACGATGGAGAAGCCAGCCTGAACGCCACGGGGCTGTTTGCGCCGTTCGTCTTTCTTTCGGGGGCGGTGTTCCCCATGCCGGTGGCGCGGCTGTTTGAGGTGGGCGGGCGGGTGATCCAGCCGTATGACATCTTTCCCACAGCTCACGCCACGAACGCATTGAAGCGCATCCTGATTTATGGAGAGGGTGCGGGGGCGGTTGTGTATGAACTGATGATGTTGGGGCTGCTCACGGCAGTGGTGCTGGGCATTGGTGTGTGGCTTTACCGGAGGGTGATGCGATGAATAACGTCGTCTTGGAAGCAAAGGGATTGAGCAAACGGTACGGAAATTTGACCGCGGTGCAGGATTTATCCATGCAGGTGCTGGAGGGGGAAGTGTTTGGCTTTTTGGGGCCGAATGGGGCCGGAAAAACCACCTCGATTCACATGCTGTGCGGGCTGTTGACGCCGGACGCGGGTGAGGTGCTGGTGCGTGGCAAACGCATTGCGAATGGCGACCCGACAGTGCGGGCGAAGGTGGGCATGTGCCCGCAAAAGATTGTGGTGTGGGAACGGCTGACCTGCCTGGAGCAGTTGGTTTTCATCGGCGAAATGTATGGATTGAGCCCCAGCCTCGCCCGTCAGCGCTCGGAGCAACTATTGAAAGATGTGGACTTAACCGAGCGTCGCAACCAGCTTGCCAAAACTCTTTCGGGCGGCATGCAGCGGCGCTTGAACCTGGCCCTGGCGTTGGTACACGACCCGGAGATTGTGGTACTGGATGAGCCGGAAGCCGGCCTGGACCCCCAGACGCGCATCCAGGTGCGCGAGTTCATCCGCTCGTTGGCCCGTCACAAGACGGTGGTGTTGACCACGCATGACATGGAGGAGGCCGATCGCGTGTCGGACCGGGTGGCGATCATTGACCACGGGCGGCTGCTGGTGCTGGATACGCCCGAACGGCTGAAGCGGCAGGTGGGCGAAGGCGACACGGTCGAGATACGCCTGGCGGAAGCCCGCGTGGACGGGCAGGCGCTGGCAGAAAGTTTCGCGGCGTTGAACGTGCAAGTTGGATTGGTGGATGGGGGACGAATCGTAAAAATCCGCGCTTTGAATGCGGTGGGGCGGCTGCCTGAAATGCTGGGTAGGCTGGAGTCGTTGGGCATTCCGGTGGGTGAAGTGAGCATCCGGCCGAATTCACTGGAGGATGTATTCATCCAATTGACCGGCAGGAGGCTGCGGGAATGAAAGCGCTGCGGGTGGCCTGGAAGTATTTGCTGGAGTTTTGGCGCGAGCCGCAACTTTTGGGCCTGGCGCTGGGGCTGCCGGTGTTTTTTGTGTTCATCACCGCGGTGGGATACGGCACCGCCCCGCGGCTGGCGACCTATCCGCTGGCGATGGTCGTTGAGGATGGGTTGGAAAGCGGCTTACAAGAACGCCTGGCGGAAGCCCGCTATTCGGATGGGCGGGCGGTGTTCAGCGTGAAACGGCTGGATAACGCTGAGGCAATGGATGCGTCGCTCAAGA
>JAEXTI010000214.1 GCA_023406965.1 Chloroflexota bacterium | reverse complement strand
ACAGTCTTCGTCGGCACCGGCAAACACCGCCTGGCCCCCGGCTTCCAGATGCGCGGTTACTCGACTGGGAAGAACGCTGAGCCGGTGGTTCAGCCCCTCTACGTGGAGTGCAAAGGCGCATCCGCCGAATCCGGCGCCACCCTCAGCATCGACTACGTTAGCTACGGCGGCATCCTGGATTACTATGACCCCACTGCCAACGAATTGAAAGGCACCCTGGAAGTCAACCTCGGCGAAATTGCCTCTGATCTGTCTTACCCGATCGCCAACCCTGTCGAAGGCTTGATCCAGGCCAGTTCGGTAGAGATCATCGCTCTCAGCGACAACGTCATCACTTTGCAAGACACCCAGCGTACTGACACAGGGATTCAATTTACCTGGCAAAATTACAACCCCACCAAGTTCGCCCTCAAAACCCACATCGGCATCCCCCCGGTCATTGGCTCCGATGGCATTATCTACGGCGTAGCCGAAATTTTGGACATGCCCGAAGTGCCCATCACCCCGGCAGCCGGCAACGTTCAATGGACCACTGAAATCGTCGTCCCGCAGGATGTCAGCGGCCTGTATATTCTACTCAGTGTGGAATCCAAGAAACCTCGCACCTACGTCAATTACGCTGTCGATATAACCGACAAGTAGTTTCTTCTCCCATCTCTCCTCCTTGAGGACGGAGGGCGTGCAGGCGCCCTCCGTCCAACAGTTTAACCGTGAGCGCCAAACCTGGCTTCCGTGAACTGAGCAAGGGCTTTAGCCCGAGCGACCATGGAATATCCCAACAGCTACTTTTTACATTCCCTGAATAACTCCTCCCCTTCCTCAATTCGAATATAATAACCCTCACCCCTTATGAAAATACTGCTCATCAACCAGGCCTTTGTCTCTCCCGAAGAACCCGGCCATACCCGCCACTTCGAACTGGCCCAGTACCTGCGCCAGCATGGGCACGATCTGACCATCGTCGCCAGCGACCTCAACTACCAGACCGGACAGCGCATCATTGATCGGCGCGGCCTGGCTGCCGAGCAGACCATCGATGGGGTGCGCATCCTGCGCACCTACATATACCCCGCCTTGCACCGCAGCTATTTCTGGCGCATCGTTTCTTTCCTCAGCTTCATGTTTAGCTCGGTCATCGCCTCGCTGCGCGTCAAAGACGCCGACCTGATCCTCGGCACCACCCCGCCCATCTTCCAGGCTCTTTCGGCCTGGCTGGTGGCCTTCCTGCGCCGCAAGCCCTTCCTTCTCGAGGTGCGCGACCTGTGGCCAGAATTCATCGTCGGCATGGGCGTGTTCACCAACCCCGTGCTCATCAAGCTGGCCCGCTGGCTCGAGTCCTTCCTTTATGCCCGCGCCACACATATTCTGGTCAACTCACCCGCTTATGTGGAATACCTGCACGGCAAGGGTGTACCCCCCGAAAAAATTACCTTCATCCCTTACGGTACCGATGTGAACATGTTCACCCCCGAAATCGACGGCAGCCCGGTGCGCCGCCGCCTGGGGTTGGAAGATAAGTTCATTGTCCTCTATGCCGGGGCGCTCGGTCAGGCCAACGACATCTACACCCTCCTGCGTGCCGCCCAGCGCCTGAAAGTCGAGCCTGCCATCCGCATTGTCCTCTTCGGCGACGGCAAAGAGCGCACTCGCTTGCAAGAAGAAGCCGCCCGCCTGGAGTTGAACAACGTCCTTTTCGCCGGGGTCGCCCCAAAGAAAGAAATGCCCGCCGTGCTCGCTTCCGCTGATGTCTGCCTGGCTATCCTGCAAAACATCCCCAGCTTCCGCATGACCTATCCCAACAAGGTCTTTGATTACATGGCCGCCGCCCGTTCCACCGTCCTGGCCATCGACGGCGTCATCCGCGAGGTGATCGAATCCTCCGGCGGTGGCATCTTCGTCCCGCCCGGCGACGATGAGAAACTGGCCCAGGCCGTTCTCAACCTGTACCGCGAAACCGCCCGCGCCCGCCAAATGGGCCTGGACGCCCGCGCCTACCTGCTCAAGCACCTTGACCGCCGCGACAAACTTGCCGAAACCCTGGCCTTGTTCCATAAGCTGATATAAACTACAGTTCTTGTAGCGGCGAGGCAAGATTGTTCAACTGTGCCCGCCCAGTATGGATAGCCTCGCCGTTCTCGCCAGATTTATGGATCAATAAACCCCATTTCGTTTATCAGTCCACTAATCCAAGAAGCAACAATCTGGCTTCCGTGTACTGAGCAAGGGCTTCAGCCCGCGCGGACGTGGACAAACCCGACGCCTTTGTCCCACACACACCCGTCTCTAATTTTTAAACAATAATCTCCGAAACAGATATAATCAACCTTGAAGGAACCACCCGCTCACATGCTGCCCACGCTTCCCCAATTTGGCGTCTTTCTCCTCCTCGCTGCCTGCTCTTACGGGCTGGTGTTCCTCATTCGCGCCTGGGTACAGCGCAAACAAATCCTCGATATCCCCAACCAGCGCAGTTCGCATTCCGCCCCCACCCCGCGCGGCGGAGGGCTGGCCGTGGTCATTCTCACCCTCGTCGTCGTGCTCATCTTTAGCTTTTCCGGCGGCGGGTGGAAACACAGTCTCGTCTTCATCCTGGCGGGCATCGTTATCGCCTTCCTCGGCTGGCGCGACGACGTCACCTCGCTGTCTGCCCGCTTTCGCATCACCATCCAAAGCCTTGTCGCCCTGGCAGTCATCCTGGTCATGGGTTACTTCGAATCGGTCACCATCCCTCTCTTTGGCGAGTTGCGCCTGGGTCTGGTAGGCATCCCCATCACCCTCCTGTGGATCGTGGGATTAACCAACGCCTACAACTTCATGGACGGCATTGACGGCATCGCTGGCGGCACCGCTTTTGCCGCAGCGCTGGGCTGGATGCTCCTCTCCCGCTCCGGTCTGCCCAACGATCTGGCCTTCTGGATTGCTTTGACCGTGGCAGCCTCCAGCCTGGGCTTCCTCGGCCACAACTGGCCCCCCGCGCGCATTTTCATGGGCGACGTGTGCAGCACCTTCATGGGCTTCACCTTCGCCGTGCTGCCCCTCCTCTCCGCCCCTTCCGGCGGCGATCCCCTTATGTTGGGCACCTGCATTCTGTGGGCCTTCATCATGGACTCCGGCATCACCTTCATCCGCCGCGGCCTCAAAGGTGAGCGGGTCTTTTCCGCCCACCGCACCCACGTATACCAGAAATTGGTCATCAGCGGCTTCGCCCATGCGCCCATCAGCCTGCTGTTTATCCTTCTCACCTTCACCGGCGTCGCCCTGGCCCTGGCCTGGACCCAGCACGCCCCCGCCGCTCCCGCCTTGATCATCATCGGCCTGCCGCTGCTGTGGGTCGCCATCGCCTTGTATACCGCTCGGCGCAGCCATGCTCAGAAAGATTAAAGCCCTCGATTCCCTCCGCCGCCGCTTCGGCCTGGGTTGGCTAATCTCTCGCTTGGGCTACGCGCTGCGCATGCGCTCCGGCATCCTCCGCCTGCAAATTCCATCCTACCGGTGGAAGAACGCCCCCTTGCGCCGCTGGCTGCGCCCCGACGTGCCCGCCGAGCCACAAGCCTACGCCGCCTGGCGCAGGGCCAATGCTCCCGCTTTCGTTTTCGATGAACTCCCTTCGGCAAACTGCTTGATTAACTGCGACCCACACGTCGCTATTGCTGAAGCGGAACGCATTTTGACTGGAGAATTCAAGTTCTTCGAGCACCAGTGGTTCCATCTCGGCTTTCCCCCCGAGTGGACCCTTGACCCGTTGACTCAGAAATACTTTGGCATCACCCAACACTGGACCCAAATCCCCGACGACGGCCCCTACGACATCAAGTACGTCTGGGAGGCCAGCCGCTTCGCCTTCGTCTTCACCCTCATCCGCGCCTATGCTGCCACCCGCGATGAGCGCTTCCCGGCAGCCTTTTGGTCGCTGGTCGAAGACTGGGCCGAGCAAAACCCGCCCGGCATGGGCCCCAACTGGAAATGCGGGCAGGAAGCCTCCCTGCGCCTTT